>CAYWJC010000257.1:0-2453 GCA_964458505.1 uncultured Candidatus Peribacteria bacterium
TATGGTGCGATCGATTTATATTTGATATTTAAATACAAATACATATTATATTGGCAATATAACCCATACAAAAAATGAAAAAATTTACATTAGCGGAAGCTATAGAAAAATCAAATCAAATCGTTGATAAGCAGACCCTTATCCTAAAAAAAGATTTACTCAAAAAAACTTGAAATATTTCTAATGTTTAATGTTAGATACTCAGAATATTTCTTCACTAGCCTAGAGAATTTCACTATATTAATGAGAAGACATTATTATGGCATTTTTTCGGATACTTGAATTCATGATTTGGATAAAATATTAACAGATTATTCGAGTTTATATAAAATTTTTCAAGAAGAAATACTGGTTAACATAGATTTGTTATCAAAAAATTGATTATTATGAAGAAAAGTTATAAATAAAATTTGAGAAATTGAAAATTGCGTCTTAACATTCAAGAAAAGGAGTTATTCTATAACTTTTTTTGCTTTAAGGGATTCCCAAAAAAATGAGATTGTTGTCTATAATATCTCGATTAATGCAATTTAGATCCTGTGGCTCAGCACCGTCATCACGAGGAGGCACGAGTAATCTGGATTGCCACAGTTTATGCCCTTGAGTACAATGACGACACTGAACACCATAACCCATCCCCCCTCTGGGCACCTTCCCTATATCCCAAAGGGAAGCCTTCGGTTTTAGGGAAGGATAATGTTTCTCCCTTGGGTACAGTGACCGCCGCACCGTCATCACGAGGAGGTAAACGACCTTCCTACTGGCAGGCAGGCGTGGTGATCCATTTGATTAATCAAATATTTCTTTATTTTTTCAATATTTTTCTTGTTTATTAAGTGTATGGTATGATTGATTTATATTTGAAGTTTAAATGAATGAAAGATATCTAAAAATTGATTTTTTGAAATAAATCCATATACTATAAGTAATATAAATTAGTTACTTACAGTATATGGATATCATATTAAAACTCTCGCAGTCAAAAAACACTATTTATACTTTCGATGAATTAAGAGAGATATTTTGAACTAAAAATATCCAAGTTCTAAAAAATAAACTGAATTATTATACCAAGGTTTGAATTTTAGAAAGAATCGTTAAATGAGTATATGCCTTAAAAAATAAAGAAATTAACAGATTTGAGCTGGCAAATAAAATCTATAGTCCAAGTTACATTTCTTTTTTTTCTGCGCTATATCACTATTGAGTAATATTTCAATATGAGGAAGATGTCTATCTTGCATACAAAAAGACAGATACTAGAAAAACGCCCATTTTAAATATACGGCTAAAATCACTAAAAAAAGATATATTGCTGAATCCTAATTGAATAATCAATAATTGAATATATTCAATTGCATCAGCAGAAAGAGCCTTTCTCGACACGATTTATTTATATCCTAATATGCATTTTGATAATCTATGAGCATTAAACCAAGATAAAATACTGGAATTGCTTAAAATATATAATAGTAAAACAATGGAGAAGAGGATTAAGGATTATTTTTTAAATATATAAATAATGAATGCAATGATTGCAAGATTAGATAAGCAAAGGCATAAGGTTATCCTGATGTCTTTGCTATTAGATATTTCTAAAAATAAGATTTTAAAAGAATCTTTGGTTTTTAAGTGATGAACAGCATTATTTTTACTGTATTCATTGGATAGATTTTCAACTGATCTAGATTTTGATTTGATTAAAAACGAGTACAAGGAAGAGCAAATAATGGATGAGATATGAAGGATATTAAGTAAATACTGAGAGGTAAAAGATTTAAGGATAAAAAAATTTACTATATTCTGAATGATGTCTTACTCCCAAATTGATCATAATATAAAAGTAGAAATCAATAAAAGATGAATTTCTTGAAATTATAATTTATATAATTTTATGGGAATCCAATTGTATGTGTTGAATATTGAGTATATTACAGCAAATAAATTATTGGCATTAACTAGTAGGAATAACCTTGCAAACAGGGATATTTACGATGTCAATTTCATTATTAAAAATAATCTGGATATCAATAAAAGACGTATTGAAATTACAACTTGAAAATCTTTTGAGGAATATATTGCATATTGTATTCAGTTTTTAGAAAAATTATGAAAGAATCATAATATTCTGGATTGATTATGATCCACTTTGCAAGAGTCTCAAAAACAAGATATAAAAATGAATTTAATCAATGATACGATTTTTTTACTTCACTCTTTGATATAATTAATTGCAATTGGGAAATGCTTTTCATAGGTCTAAAATAAATGAATAAACAGCCTGGATTGCTACAGTTCATGCCATTGGGTACAATGACGGTCATCACGAGGAGGATGATGACCTGCCTGCCAGCAGGCAGGCGTGGTGATCCAGGATGGATGGTTGGATATTGAATAATGGGCGCTGGATCCTTCGGTTCCTCAGGATGACATTAGGTACGACTTCGTCATCG
>CAYWJC010000258.1:0-3474 GCA_964458505.1 uncultured Candidatus Peribacteria bacterium
TGATTGCAATTACAGAATCAATACTTGCTCAACCTCATTTTTCATAGAAAAAATTGATTTTTTCAACACTTTCTCTGAATATTGGAAAATAATTAGCATCTCTGAGTCAATGATTAGGAGAAATTATGTTTAATCATTCTGGTGGAGTCTCTAGATAAGGAGTTATATGCCAATCATAATAATATACATCTTTTTTATCATAATTCCTGATATTTCATTTATATAATTCCAGAGTTATGACACTTCCTGGAAATCATCAATTTGCTCTTATTTCATCGTTATTTTGATTTAAAATCAAATATCTTTGAGGTTTTGTATCTCATAGCATATCAAATATCTCATTCCTGTTTTTGATATAAAAATCAAGCAGCAAGGAAGATTTTAAAAGATCGGCCATTACCTTTGAAAACTTGCTGTTAAGCGATGGATCAGGGAGTTTGCCTATCTTCGAATAATATCAAATAGCCTTGTCTAGACTGTTTTTGATTTTTAGAATATTGTCATCTTCGTTTTTCAGAAAATCGGTAATTTTTATATTTTCGATTTTCTTCAATCAAATTTCATTTTTATTGATTTCTGGCAATGATTCGAAATCTAAATAAATCTGTCAAAAATTTGCCATTATTTCAGAAATTTGAGATCATCATTTTATGACATTATCAGCTAAAACAATATTATCATTTTTGTAAATGAAGTTATTTCATAATAAATTGGCGGGTGTAAAGATAAGTGATAACAGATTGAGCTTATTTTTAACTTTAAGCGCCTCGCTTTTTAATTGCGATCAGTTTTTAATGTTTTTAAAATTATATATTTTTTGGTATGAATCAATTACTTCAGCCTGAATATAATTTTTTAATCAAATTCAAAAAAGAACAAAAGTTCACAAAATCAAAAAAATCAGAAAAGAAAACTGAAATCATTTTGTAAAGGATCTTATTATAAGTTTTTTATGTTTTCTAAAAAATGAGTATCATTTTTTAGAAATACTTGAAGGTAATTTATAGATATCAGGATATTCTTTAAAAAACACACATTCCTTCATATCTCTTATATCTAAAGTGTTTTTTTGTAATTTTGGTAGCTTACTAGATAAATCGATACTTAAGAATATTTTTTTGAATTTTTTTAAAATTATTGTTGGGGACTTTTTCTTTTTATTTCAAATAATTTCAACAAATCAAAAATTTCTCAAATAATCTATTTTGATTTTTTTGTTTATTGATAAGTCGATCTTCGGTAAAACTCAAACTTGTATATCTTCGAGTATTCTTCAGTTGTTATGGAAAATTGCATTTACTTCTTTTTTTGGAAAAAAATCATATAAATCAATGGGGATTGTCAAAGAATCCTCATTGATAAATAAATCATTTAATATATATTTTCTTTCCGACATTTTTTGTATTTTATATGAAAAAATTATAGTAATTTTTGAAAAAATACAATCCGACTTGCCTTTTAAAACAAAAATGAAGTTGACATATTACATTTTATTTTTTTAATAATTGATTTTTCTTAAAAAATACTTTAAAATATGACAAATTATTTTTTAAATAATATAATTATGGAATTAAATTCGAATAATTGCGAAAATTGCCCTCAGTCAAAGGTTATCGAGCAAGAGCTTTTAGAAAATATTAAAAAAGCGAATTGATTCGCAATGGGAATTTTGGATGGATGTAAGTGTTGATGAAAAGAATTACCAGTATTTGAACATCTTTTAAAAAAATATCAAAATTAATATATTTTTGACATATTTTTAAAATTAAATATAAAGAATAAAGTTTATATTTAATTTTTACTTATGGAAAAGAGAGAGGTATTATTTAATGAAAATAGTTTTCAAATAGAATGTGGTAGTTTTATAGCAAATTATAACAGATACATAGAAAGATTAATTTCTTCAATAGACGAGTTAGAGGATCATTTTAAAAACGACGGATTAAGTTTTATGATGGATGAATTCTTGGTTTTTATAAAAGCAAATAAAGAGCATATAACAGAAAAAATAAAAAGAGATATTTATATACAATTAAATTCAAGAGCTTTAAAAAGAGAATTTTTTCATAATGCTAACGAAATATTTTGAACAGCATCTTATCTATTATGGGAAAGTATAAATGATGTATTAAATAAACCTGAAAACAATTCTTCAATATGAAAAATTTCTAAAGAAATTAATTCAAATGTAAGAAGGGTAGTTTGAGACAAACAATTAAAATTATCTGAAAATACATTGATAAAATTTATCGAGGCAGATCTAGATGAAGAAGAGATAAATCCGCTTGATAAGGATTGAAAGGGAGAAAACATCGATTCAGGATTAGATAAATTCGAGGAACAAAAAGTATTAAACAAAAAATAGCATTATTCTTTATAAAAGTGCTTTGTATGTATTTTATTATTTTCAATTTTTATTCAGTCTTTTCCCAATCTTCTTATTTTTTCCTCAATTCATAAATTATATCAACCGATTTTTCAATCATTGCAAACTACTTTGTAGCATGGATATTTGTTTTGTTCAAAATTTTTTGATAAAATCTTGGCAACTACTCTTGGATGAATTCAGAACTTCTGTGACAAAAACTTGTAGCTGACAATCTTTGAATGTGGAACTTTAATTAAATATTCTAAAATTTCTTGAGATTTTTCCATATTTTTATTTGCTTAATGTTTTTCATATTATTGTGAATTATATTAATTTTACCTAAAAAAATAAATCAAACAGTGTTTGATTTATTTTTTTATTTTATGTGTTTCTTTCATCTTTAACCAATCATATTAGCATTTGTCTCATTTCAGTCTCGCTTACATCAATCATTTTATCAGGATGATCTTTTTTAACATGTTCCATCGCTGAGCTTAAAACATCTTCAGTAGTTTCTCAGCGAGCAACAAAGTCACAATTGATTCACGCATCCATACATGAAAGCGTTTTCATTTTCTCCATTGTTTCTTCCATAATAAAAAAATTAATAAATAAATGTTTTTTAAAACCGTATATTATATCCAGAAAAGACATACAAATCAAATATTTTAATATTTATTATGTTGTAATAAAAATTGCATTTAGCCGCCATTTTAATATAATAGATGAACTTTTATCATTAGTTTAAATTTTAAAATGACAATAAAGACTAGGGTTGCTCCATCGCCTACATGATTTGTACACTTATGATTTTTAAGAACTGCATTGTATGATTTTCTTTTTGCAAAAAAGAATAATTGAATATTTATGTTAAGAATTGAAGATACTGATCAATGACGTTTTGTTGAATGAAGTATAGAGGCTATTATGAAAATGTTTGAAAAAACATGACTTGTTCCTGATGAATGACCATCTCCTTATAAGGATTTATGAAATTGACCGTATACACAGTCAGAAAGATTATCTATATATAAAAAATATATGGATAAGCTGATAGAAGAATGAAATGCTTATTATTGTTTTTGTTCTCAAGAAAGACTTGCTCA
>CAYWJC010000259.1:0-2002 GCA_964458505.1 uncultured Candidatus Peribacteria bacterium
ACAAACTTCATCATTTTTGAGAATTCCTGTAATCCTGGAGCCTGTCATTCCCTTGAAAACGGGAATCTCCACTAATCTAACCGGGTGTCTGTCATTTCGAGCGAAATGTAATGTAGTTGAGAAATCAATAACTAAGTTAACTTTACTAAATAGTTAGTGATTTCTCCACTACGGTCGAATGATATAGAAAATGTTTGCTATTAATTACAAATTATGACAGACTTAAATAAATAAACAAAAACAAATTATTCATTAATAAAAAAACCATGTTCGAAAATGTAATACTAAAGAATCATCCTGTAAGAGATGCAATGCTTTGAGTGATAATCGATAATAAATGATCGGATTTCTATTACACAGTCTGAACTTTTCCTGCAATCAAAATTTCTTGAGAAATAGTATATATAAATGAAGAAATTGAAAGAGTTACACCTGAAGAGACAGAAAAATTCGCAAAATCAATCATTTCGAAAGAGCAACATGAAAAATTAATTGAAACAAAGAATCTGGATTTCTCATTTTTATTTCAATGATCAAGATTCAGATGAAATATTTCTTTCCAAATGAATAATTACATGGTTGTATTAAGACTCTTATCTGATAAGATTCCTTCCATACAAGATTTAAAGCTCCCTTTTATCTATAGTGATATCACAAAAAAAGGACAATGACTAATACTTGTAACTTGACCGACTTGAAGCTGAAAATCAACTACTCTTGCTTCCATGATAAATGAAATAAACGCAAATTATGCAAAACACATAATAACTATAGAGGATCCGATAGAATATGTTCATGAACATAAAAAATCCATAGTGGAGCAAAAGGAAGTTTGAAGGGATGTTCCTGATTATAATACTGCACTTATCTGAGCGATGAGACAAAATCCTCAAGTAATATTATTTTGAGAAATGAGAAATACAGAAGAAATAGAAATGGCTCTAACATTGGCCGAAACATGACATTTGGTATTCTCAACACTACATACAAGAAGTGCATACCAGACAATTTCTCGTATAATCGACTCTTTCCCTGCATGACAGCAAAATCAAGTAAGATTACAATTAGCAGATACACTCGTTTGAGTTTTTTCTCAAAGACTACTTAGGAAAGCTGATTGAAGCTGAGTAAAGATGGTAAAGGAAATCCTAATAAAAAATACTGCAGTATCAAATCTTATCAGAGAAAATGAACTCCATCAGATTCCTTCAATAATGCAAATGGGATGAAAAGAATGAATGCAAGTTCTTGAACAGGATCTTCTTCAATATATCAATGAGTGAGAGATATCTCTGGAAGAATGACTTAAATATGCTAATAACCCAAGGTATTTGAAAGATAACGTACAATAATTAGAAAGATTAACATGTTTAAAAAAAAGTCACTTCGAAGGAGGTGATTTTTTAGCTTTGAATTGCTATTTATCTTAAAAATTCTTTTATTTCATCTTGTTTGGCGGATTTTATATACAATTATGGAAATATCTTAAGTCTGTTGATAATAAAAGATTATATGTTAATTAAATAGGAGTTACAGTTATTACTTTTGCATAATTATCCAAACAAGTTCATCAGATAGGTGTTATATTAACCTGACCTGTTAATCATCAAAATCATGTAATTATTCAAGTTCAGGAAATCTGCACGACTCATGTATTTGAGCTAACATACCCTGTCGGATGGGATTCACATGTGTCAGTAATGGTTCATGTTCATCAATATGGAATACTAATGGGATAAACAGAGAAAGTTGAGATATCACAGAGTGTGTCGTATAAAATTCAATTTGAATTTATTACCTGGTATTCTCAGGCTCATAAAAATTTTCATGCATCATATATACCATTGCAGTCAGGATAATCGGATGCAATTCAAAGATTTACTCCTTTTTCTGTGGTTAAGCTATCGAATCACACTGTAGTTCAATTAGTTACAGGCTTTCCGCTTATAAAGTCATAAGGAAGATTATAGCTTCATCAATTGATAATAAAATATTGTCTATT
>CAYWJC010000260.1:0-4597 GCA_964458505.1 uncultured Candidatus Peribacteria bacterium
TCTATTGAATTATTTCCAAAGCTTTTTTCGTTACCACATATGCATTAGGTGCAACATTTTCTGTCTCAGGAAGTTTTTCTATGTTGTACCAATTTCAATAGGTTATTCATTCAGATCAAGTTATAAATCCAAGTTCTCATTCATATTTTTTTACTGCAAAATGAAGTAGACAAATCAATCTGAAAAATTTATTTCAATCTTCTATTCTTTCCATTAATATCCAATCCACAAAAGGGATTTCATTGAAATTTTCTGTTACTTTCACTCATGTCCTATTTAAAGTTCTTAACATTGCATTATCTTCAATTTTTGCCAAATTGAATTTAATTTTTCATGAGGTAATATAGATAACATCTTTATTTATATCTTCCAAAGGACTTCAACCAGTAAATTGATGTTGAATGATTCAATCTTTTTGCGTTGTAACAAGATAAACATTTTCCCTTTTTTCATCAAAAAACACATGTCATGAAGAATAAACTCTTACTATCGGATATCATTCAAAAAATTCTTCGTTTGCTATTTTGACTAAATCATCCTCATAAACTTCTCAGTTTAATCTTTTGATAGCTATCTTATCTCATCTTACACTGCAGAGCTTTAAGACGTCACAAAGACTTTTCGGGTCTATATTTGGAAGGTATGATTTTTGCATAATTAATAGATAAATATAGTCAATATTATAAATGATAATCATATCGCTATTATCTGTTTTTTATTTAATTTATCCTTAAATATGAAAAACGACAAAATTGCAGTACTAATAATACTAAACAAACCTATAAAATTAACCAGATTTCATGATATTTCCTTGTAAGCTATCAGGGTTGATAAAATTCAGAGAAAAAATAAAACAGCAAGTGAAAAAGAACCTAAAAATTGTTTGTTACCGATTTTAAAATCAATTTTAATTTTTCAGAATATTGAATTTCAAATATAGGCCATTGTGGAAAAAATTAATATGAAGAACTCAGAGTAAAAAATTCATTGTGTAGGAGAAAAAATTTCTGTTTTAATGAAATAATTATTTAATGTATAATAAATTGTCCAACCAACAGCAGTCAGGATAGGAAAAATAATTTTTTTATTTATTTTGATTTCTTTTGTTTCTCAATCTTTTTCTACTAGAAATATAGATATTGAGATAAAAAATAATGTTGCCAGAATTAATTTAAAAAATGAGAAACTTTCTATTTCAGAAAAAATGAAAGAATTAATAAAATAACATAGAAAAACATATGAATATGAGATTATAAGAACAATTGCATTGCTTAAATATTTCATTCATTCAAGCATTGCCCAAATTGCCAAATATCAAAAAAATCAAAGGCTTCAATAAAGCATCAAATTAAAAAGACTATAATCAATGCTAAAAGATCAAAAAACAAGCAAATAAATAAATCCTAGCAATGTGACAAAAACATATTGAAAAAATAATGTCTTATAGATATTGAAATTCAAGGAAATATACTTGCATACAATATTTCCTAAAGAAAAAAATATTACGGCCAAAAACGAAAAAACCATTTTAAATTATTAATTTATACTTATATGGTTACATATTAATAATTTAAAATAGGCTGTCAAAAACTAAATAATTTTAAAATAATTTTTCAAGCTTTCTTAATCATTCCTCCATATCAAATTCATATTCAAAAAATCATCCCCAGATATCCCCATATTTATCAAGTCTTCAAAATATATTTTTGTATGTGAAATTTTCTGGTCTTAGCTTACCATTTAGTTCGTTAAGTTCTAAAGGAGTTGATACTGTGGCCATTTTTCTTGGTCTTATCGAATAAATCGATGCGATGGTTTGTCCTTTTCTATTTTGAAGATAATCAAGGTAGATCATATTTTTCCTATTTGAAGTCTTTCTTTCTATGCTAGTTATTTTTGGGAATTTTGAATTGATTAAAATATTTACAAGTTTTGCAAATATCATGACCTGATCATAAGTGTATTTTGCTCACGTGGGAACTAAGATGTGGATTCATGTCGCACCCGATGTTTTACAGAAAGACTTTATTCAAATCGATTCTAGAATTTCAATAGTTGATCTGGCAACTTTTACAACTTCAGAAAAATCGACTCAATTAGGATCCAAATCAAAGATGATATAATCAGGATAATCGATTTTCTGGATTCTGGAGCTCCATGGATTGATATCGATACATCAAAGATTTATCATATAAAGAAGACTTTCTTCATTTTGAGCCAAAATATAATTAATATCTCTTTTTTCTGATTCAGAGTGATATATATAGGTATTTATCCATTTCGGAAGCTCATTTTTTTCAAAATTTTTCTTATAGAAGCTTTTTTCATTTATTCAATTCGGAAACCTATTCAAAGATTCTGGCCTATCTTTAAGATAAGGCAAGATATACGAGGAGATGTTTTTATAATATTCGATAAGATCACCCTTTGTTATCTTTTCTTCAGGAAAAAATATCTTTTCAAGATTTGTAAAAATTAATTTTTGTCATTCTTGTTTTCATCCTTTGGCTTTAGATTTAGATTCAAGAAGGCTTGACGAATCATCTTGAATTCTAGATTCCTTTGAAATAATGTTTTCTTTTTTTATATCTTCCCTGAATACGTCTTCCGGATTTTTATCTTCCCTGATTCCAAGAAAAATCGGCTGTCTTAGCAATCCTTCATTTGTCCACTGAGTGAATTTTACTTCACAAACAATCTCAGGCTTTAGCCAAGTCGGTTTTTCGTTCGTTTTTGGAATTACGTCAAATGGACAATTTGGAGATATATATTCATCAAGAAGTTTTTTTGTTTCCTGTAAAAGCTTATCTGTAAATCATCACCCAGTATGTCATATATATTTTAATTTTTCATCATCATATACTCATAAAATTAAAGCTCAGATTCATTTTCGTGCTCATCTAGGCTTAGTGTATCAGCAAATTATCGCCTCCTGCGATAAGATATTTTTAATTTTTACCCAATCTTTTCATCTTACTCATTCAAGATATCTGCTTAATCAGTTTTTTCATATCAATCACTCTATTCCTTGCTTTTTTATAAGTTCAAATGCCTCGATTCATTTTTCTTCAAAATGATCGGTATACTTTATATTAGGCAAATCCGGAAGTATTTTCTTTAAGATTTCCTTTCTTTTTAAAAGAGGCATATCCATTAAAATATATCAATCAAGATATAAAATATCAAAAATAAAATAAACTAGAATTCATTTTTTCTGGACTTCATAATTCTGCAGATATTCAAAATTAACCTTATTATCTTTATCAAAAACAACCACCTCACCATCAAAAACAACATTGAAATTAAGTTTTTCCAGACTTTCCACAATTTCCGAAAATTTTTTATTGAACGATAATAAATTTCTTGAGTATAGATTTACTTTTCATTTCTCTATCTCTGCAATCGCACGATATCAATCCCATTTTATTTCAAAAATCCAATCTTTTTTATCAAAAGGCTCATTGGATAAATCTGAAAGCATCGGTTTAACATTTTTCGGCAATTTTCATTTTTTTACATTCTTAAAATCTTTATTAAGAATTTTTTCAACATCCATTAATTCCTCTCATTTTTCTATTTCCTCCATTGTTTTTCCACTTTTTGCTGATTTATCAGGATTTTCTATATCCATATTGGCATATTCATCATTTTTTTTAATTAAAAGCCAGCTGGATTTAATATCTTTTTTTATTTTTACAAGTGAAAATTCTCATTTTAGCTTCTGTCAATCTGCAATAAAACTGAATAATCATCTTTCAATTTTTTCTTTTATGATTTTTTCATCTTTTTTCTTATCTCAAGTTCATCACACCACCTCATAAGTCCCATAATCCCAGATCATAACCGTTCATCCCCCATATTCTGACTTTGGGATAGTTCATTCAAAATCCTTGTAGTCAAAAGGATGATCTTCTACCATCATAGCAAGTTTTTTATCCGAAGGATCCGTACTTAATCATTTAGGGACTGCCCAACTTTTCAAAACTCATTCACTTTCTAGTCTTAAATCAAAATGAAGTTGTCTCGCATCATGTTTGTGGACCATATACAAAAAATTTCCTTCTTTTTTATTTTTTTTTCAAGAAGGTTCAGGAGTTTTAGAAAAATCTCTTTTTTTTCTGTAAGTTTCTAACATACTATTTTGATTATTTCCCTTTTTTTGCTAATTCTAAGCTTTTTTTGAGTTGGGTCATTATATCGGGCACTTCTATTGGAATTTCTTTGGTTATATGAACTTTTCTGACTTTTCATTTTCTTTTATCTTCAATCACCTTAAGTAATTGTGCATTATAAGTATCATGAAAATCTTCAGGCTTGAATTGTGTTGTTAATTCGTTAATGAATTGCAGAGCCATGTCAAGTTCTTTTGGATTATATTCAGCTTTTTCTGGAATATTAAGTTCTTCCCTGCTTCTTATCTCTTCAGGATATCTCATTTGATCTAAAATCAATATATTATCATCAGGTTTTATTATTCACATATATTCTCTGGTTTTCAATACAAATTTTGCCAATCCTACTTTTTTGGATTTTTTCAAGGCTTCTCTCAATAAAACATATGCTTTTTGAGCTCATTTTGTAGGTTCAAGATAATACG
>CAYWJC010000261.1:0-3700 GCA_964458505.1 uncultured Candidatus Peribacteria bacterium
GTATATTTTTCTTAATCTTCATTTTAATTATTAATCCATAAACTATGTTTAAAATTTTTAATGTTTCAGAAAAAACCGAGGAAAAAATTGATTGAATCGATGTTGAAATCAGAGAAGATGATTTTGTAGAGGCAGATAGCTGACAAGTGGCATTGGATATAATTGAACTTGAGGATTCTATAGTGATAATAGCGCCGCTTGCTTGAGTAACAACAGAAGAAATAGATATTGCAATTTCAAAAAATATCTTAACGATCTCTTGAGAAAGAATAAGACCTGAATTTTATAATAATTCAGAAAAGATTTTAGTTGAAGAATGTTTTTTTGGACCGTTTTCAAGATCTATTATAATGCCCGAAAATCTTGCATTCAATAAAATAAGAGCTACCATGGAAAATAATTTGCTTGTTGTAGAGGTCCCAAAACTTCAATTCAATTCAAAAACCATCAAAATCAACAAACTAGAAAGCTAATATTAGATTCCTAAAGAATATAAATTAAAATTAAAAACAAAATGAGTTTGTTCAAAAAAGAAAAAAAAGCATTAAAAAAGGTTGATACACTGATAACTTGATTAGTATTAGGATGAATACTTGCTTCAGTTTATTGAATAAAAAAATATGAAGATTCTAAAAGAGCTGAGAATTGAAATCCGAGAATCGAAAGTGAGAAAAAAGAAGAAAAAAAATGTTTTTTAAAAAGATTTTTTTGAAAGAAAAAAATAGAAGAAAAAAAAGATTCGCTTTTAATGATTATTATAAAGATTGTCATAAAAAAACTCATATGAAAAAAATAATATTTTTTATAGCATCTGCCCTTCTGATAATAGTTTGATTTTATTCGTATGTTTTATGAGTGGATGATGAGGAAATCATTATTTCCAAGGCGAATGAATGTCTGAAATCTTTAACATCTCCCATGCCTTCAGCAAGCTCACAAATAACTAATCCTTATTTTGAAAATAGATATTTGGCATGTAAATGAACAAGTAATCAAGAAGCATTGTATCAAGTCTTGCTAGACTTGCTTTTTAGTAAAGTTGATTCCGACATTGAAGATTACATTAGCTCTCTTTCTTCAAGACAAGCAGACATCGCGTTATTTAATGAAGTTTCAAATAAATTCGGCGATGATTATGTTCAAAAAACAAGCTTTGCTAACAGTTATAGATATGTCTGTTCGCATAAGATCAAAGAAAATGCAGCTAAAATTTTAGGAAGCTTGTCAACTGATTTTAGTACGGTTGATTATTTTTGACAAGATAACAAGTGTACAAATTTATATAAAATAAAGTTGCAGGCATATGAAAGCGTAGCAAAAACCATTCTTTCCAAAAATAAGATTAATCTTTTTACAAAGGATAAGAAAGATTTTATGACAAAAACTAAAGAAGGTTTTGAGGTGCTTTTATGAAAGTTCGATAGATATATCTGAAAAATGTGAGTTGTGAAAGATTGATGGAATACTAAAACAGAAAATGTAAAACAATAAATAATGAAACCATCTGAAATAATAAAAAAATATAATATAAATCCAAAAAAATCTTTTTGACAGAATTTTTTGATAAATGAAGCTATTTTAGAAAATATAGCTTCATTTATGCCTTTGGAATGAAAGAATATTGTTGAAGTCTGACCAGGATATTGAGCATTGACAGAAAAAATCTTATCAGAAAAACCTTCAAGCCTTGATCTTGTAGAGCTGGATAAAAGCATGATCGATATCCTTCAATCAAGAATAGGGAATAATGAATTGAATATAAGTAAAGAGACTAACTTTAAAATTAACAATATTGATGTTTTAAAATATAATCCTCCACTGAAAGATTATATTGTAATTGCCAATATCCCTTATTATATAACATCCCCGATATTATTTCATTTCTTATATGAAGTCCAAAATAAGCCCACTGAGATGATTATCTTGATGCAAAAAGATGTTTGAGATAAAATCAGGAAAATAAATTGAAACAAAAATTCAGTATTAAGCCTTTATATTGACTTTAAATGTTCTCTTGTTAAAGAGATAGTTAAAGTTTGACCTAATAATTTCATACCAGCACCAAAGGTTGATTCCAGTGTCCTATATTTTAAGGTAAAAGACAAATCTGAGCTTCCAGAAGTCAGCAGTCCGGAAATAAGTTCAAAAGACTTCCTAGATATAATCAAACTTTGATTTTCAGAAAAAAGAAAAAAACTGATTTCAAATCTATCAAAAAAATATAATAAAAGTCAATTATTTGAAATTTTCATTAAATTATGATATTCTGAAAACGTTAGAGCTGAGGAACTTAAACTTGAAGATTGGATTGATTTGCTGAAATCATTAAAATCATAGTTTGAACCTCTAAAAATGTCTTTTAGTCACTCTATGTCAGTCATCCTGAACTCGTTTCAGGATCTAATAATCCGGACAACAAGTTAACATGGATTCCGAATCGAGTCCGGAATGACAACTGTTTGAAAGATAAATATTGTCATCATAACTTTTTCTCTCCCGAAGGGCGTGTCATCCTCGTTAAGAGTATCTCTATTAAGTTACTATTCTCTTGAGTAAAAATCATTTACTAAAAAAAATCAAATTCTCTTGACAAGTTAAAAAATGTATACTATCATATACACAAATGAAAAATATTTTTTAACTTCATTGAATGATTAAATAACAAATACCAATATTTTTTACATAAAATAATATGGAAACAAAAACAAAAATACCCAAAGCATTATTCGGAATGATAATGTTATTTATGTGTTACAATTCGTTTGCATTTGAAATCTCCTCCGATAATCCTGATGCATCAGTAAATGATACATGGAGCTTTAATTGAAATTACACCTTATATAAGAATCCAACAGATAGTATTCCCGATGGGCATCTGAGAACGATTTCTTGATCAATAAGTTCAACATTATATTGAGACTTTATATCGAATGATTTAAAAGCGTTTTTAAAGAAAGATGATACAAGATGTGGAACTAATTATTATACTTTGACTTTGAGCTGAACAGCACATTCTGAATTTTGGTGAAATTATAATTTTGATTGAGTTAATAGTTTCACTTGCACACCAAAATGAACATCTTCAAGTGATATAAAGATAAATTTACAATTGCCATCTAATTCAAAATTATGAGAAAAATTTATTTGAAAAGATTTAATTAGTGAAAGTTTAGCTACTACTATCAATGAGAATTTAAAAATATTATGAAGTCAAAAATTAAATGTTTGAAAACTTGTTTCATATGAGGAAAATGTTAATGATCCAAGATATATAATGAAAACGAATATCAATGTGCAAATGGCCGATTTATTAAAATGAAAAAGTCATAATAACGATATAAATTCTAGTTCTCAAGGTAATGTCATAAGACAAGATACCTTAGATTCCAATAAAATTTTATATTATAATTATATAGATGAAGCTGTAAGTATAGCATCAAGTGAAGATAATAAATGAAAAATCCTAACATTACAAACCAATTCTCCTGTTTTTAGTGATGATCCGGATAATTATAAATTAAAAATTACTTGACAGAGAACAATAATAGTAAAATGATGAAATGTTTATATAAATGCTGATATTTATAACAAAACTGATAATCCTAATGATCCAGACGCATCATTGCTTGTAATTATCGCAAAAAGAGATCCTAACAATTTAAAAAATTGATGAAATATTTATATTAACCCTAATGTTACC
>CAYWJC010000262.1:0-7292 GCA_964458505.1 uncultured Candidatus Peribacteria bacterium
AAGGTATGTCTTTACTGAAAATAACATTGTTTATCTGTTGCAAATCGAACATTATATCATATCAGGAATTACCCGTATCTCAATCATAAAATAGTCAGATCGATCAAAATTTATTATAGGAAGATATCTTATTATCAATCTTTATGTTTTTTGAAATATACCAATTATTTATTAATGCAGAAATTTGTGTTATCTTGTCTGTATTAATATTATCATTCTGTAGAAATTCAGGTCTTAGGTGTGATAAAATAAGTCATACTCATCAATTTTTAATTTCATCTAATTCATTGAAACTAAAATCATTGCTTTCATCAAAATATCTAGGAAGCTTGTTATTTTCCATTAAATTATTTATCTCAACAGCACTTCATATGAATTCTTTCTGAATGAATTCGGTTTTTAATTCAATAATACCTGAATCGACCTTTTTATAAAGATCCAGATCCGCAGTTTCTCATATGAAGGCAAAAGCACTGGAATTTTTTAATAAAATCAGAACAAATGCTATAAAAAATATTTTTTTCATTAATTACTTTTGAAAGTTAATTTTTTATTATCGGATGATATTAAAATTGTACCATGAATTTTTTTGTTTAGCAAAAGATTTGATAGCTCCTCTTCTATTTTATCTTGAATATATCTTCTGACAGGACGAGCTCAATATTCAGGATTGTAAGTTTCTTTTAAAATCAGATTAACAGCTTTATTATCATATTCCAAAGATATCTTAAGATCTTTAAGTCTTTCTATCAATTCATTCAACTGAAGAATGATTATTTTTTTCAAAATATCCTTATCAAGAGGATTAAAAACGATTGTCTTATCAATTCTATTAACAAACTCAGGAGCAAAATATTCATCCAGGCTTCAAAGCACTTTCTCTTTTATCTTTTCATAATCTTTGATGATTTTCGCTTCTTTGTCTCAGCTTAAATCAAATCAGATTTGAGTAGCCTTAGACATGAATTCTTCACTTCATATATTAGAAGTCATTATGATTATAGTATTTCTGAAATTAATTTTTCTTCATTTTCAATCAGTCAGATTTCATTCTTCAAGAATCTGCAATAAAATATTATAGATTTCAAAATTTCATTTCTCAAGCTCATCGAAAAGAACAATCGAATAAGGTTTTCTTCTGACTTTTTCTGTTAACATTCATCATTCATCATAACCTACATAACCCGGAGCTGATCCTAATAATTTTGAAACAGAAGCTTTTTCACTATATTCAGACATATCAACTTTGATAAGCGCTTTAGGATCACCATAAAATTCTTGAGCAAGCACCTTAACAAGTTCAGTTTTTCAGACTCAAGTAGGTCCAAGAAAAAGGAAGCTTCAAATAGGTCTGTTCTTATCTGTGATTCAAGTTCTGCTTCTTTTTATAGAGCTTACTATCGATTTAATGGCTTCATCTTGTCAAATTATCCTTTTTCTAAGGTTTGTTTCCAATTTTTTAAGTTTTTCAATATCTTCAAGAGATAAATTTTGAATAGGAACTCAAGTTATCTGATTAAGAATTTTTTGGATATCATCTTTTGTAATATGAAGCCTTTTACTTCTTGCAATATTCTTCTTTCATTTTTTTTCTCTAATTTTGTTCTCAAGTTCTTTTTGTTTATCTTTTGCAATTATTGCTTTATGATATTGTTGAGATAACACAAAATTTTCGATATCTTTTTGTAGTTTTTCGATTTCAAGCTTTATTTCTTTTATTCCATCTTCCTCATAATTATATTTCATGCTTTTGGCACTGCATGCTTCATCTATCAGATCAATCGCTTTGTCTGGCAAATATCTGTCAGTAATATATCTAACAGAATAATCAACAGCTGCCTCAATCGCTTCATCCTCAATAACTAAGTTGTGAAAATCCTCAAAAGATGCTTTAAGTCACTCTATTATTTCTTTTGCGACTTCACTTGTGGGCTCATCTACCTCGATTTTTTGGAAACGACGTTCAAGTGCACTATCTTTTTCAATGTGTTTTTGATATTCATTTAGTGTAGTCGCTCAAATCACAGATATTTTTCATCTACCCATTGCAGGCTTAAGTATGTTTGCAGCATCGAGTGATCATTCTCAGCTTCATGCTCAAATTATAGTGTGTATTTCATCTATAAAAAGAACAACTTCATTTTCCAGTTTTGATGCCTCATCTATGATTTGTTTTATTCTGGATTCAAATTCTCATCTGTATTTTGTTCAGGCTATAACTGATCACAGGTCAAGTGAAACTATCCTTTTGTTTTGCATTGCAAGAGGAACTTTTCATTCGGAAATCCTTTTTGCAAGTCATTCGATAACAGCCGTTTTACCGACTCATGGTTCTCAGACAAGACATGGATTATTTTTTGTTTTTCTGTTTATTACAGAAATAAGTCTTTCAATTTCTTTATCTCTTCAGATAATCGTATCGATTTTTCAATTTCTTGCTTCAAAGGTTAGATCTATTCAAAAGAAATCTAGAGCAGGTGTCAGACTTTCATCCTTTTTTCACATAGGTTTTTTGTTTGCAAAAAATGGATTGTTTTCCATTTCTTCAAGTCATCCGCCCATTCAACCAAGTCATTCTTCCAAAGCATTCAGAATATTATCTATCGGATCAAAAATTCATCATTCATTTTTTTGGTTCGGAGTATTCATGTTCAAAAGATTTTGTTCAAAATCCTTTGGGTTGACTCATAAAAAATTTAAAAATGTCAAAAACCATCATTCATTATTCTTTAACATTGCAAGAAGAAAATCTTCTATTCAAGCTTTCTTTTTTTCTCTGCTTGCTGCAACTTTTACACTAGAAATAATTATATCTTTGAGCGTTTTTGATATTCATTTATATTTTCATACTCTTGAATCATTCATTATGTTGAATTGGTTTTGAGTCAGAACCTCTATAGTTATTTTTTCATTTATTCAATAATTAGAGAAGAGCTCATAGATGTTTCATGATTGCATCTTTATTATTTCTAGGAAAATATCTTCACTTAATATTTCCTTATAACCTTTGCTTTTAACATTGTTTTCCGCTTCAATTAAAGCTTTTTTATATTCTTCAGAAAAATTTGTAAACATAATTATTTGTTAAGTATTAGTTTTATTATTTTTTTATACTTTATTGTCATTGAAGAACAATAGGAATCACTGATTTTATTGATCAAAATAATTCTTTGTGATTCTTGGCTGCATTGCATTTCACTTGAAATGACATAATTAGCAACAATAAAGCGATTAATATTTCAAATTTCTTAATTATTTAGTTACTTTTCCAGTATAGCATATTTTGCTTTAAAAACCAAATTAGAAAGCCAATAAAATAAAATAAAGTTTTGACTTTTTTGATTCTTATATGATAGAATATTTTAGCTTTTTACAATTGATTTTAGAATATGGAAGAAAACAGCTTTTTAAATAAAAAACAAATCATAAAAACCGATCATTTCATTCTATGAATTTTAAAGGATTTGCTTTTGAATAAAAATTTTTCTTATGTTGATATAAGAAATTTTATAGATGATTCTGTTTTGGAGGATCTGAAATGCATAAAAAGCGATATTGAAATGAGAGTCATGTATAATTATTGAATGTGATATCTTGAGCTTCTTGAAATTTCAGAACAGGATTATGATAAAATCAATGAAAAATGTCTAAAGAAAAATATTAATCCAGAGATATTTTTTGAAGAGAATATTAACTGAAATAAAATTTTCAATAAAGAACTTTTTTATTCTTATTTTCTTGAAATAAAAATTACAGCAACATGACTTAAAAGAATCGAAGAACTCGAAAAAGAAATAGGAGATAATAAATGAATAAATGAGATTTTTAATTATATAAAATCAGTTTGAGAATTTTTGGGCAAGGTTAAATATATAGTATGAATAGGGATTACTTTAGTTTTAATTTTAGCAATTTTTGTTTTTGATGTTAAAGTCTCAGAATACATAAAAAAAATTCCGCTTTTAACCTCAATTGTGAATACTGACATTTTAGAGGCTTTTGAAAAGGTAAACGATAATGATGAGTTTTACAAGGAAATAAAAAAAGAGCTTAAAATAAATGATTTATCTGATAAAAGATGAACAAGCGAAATTCAAGGTATTTCTTTTGGTGAAAATAATGATTCAATGAATCCATCAAAAATAATATCAAGAAAATTATGACTGAATATTGAGGATATAAAAGTTAAAAATATATCTCCAAATGAAAAGTTGTTCAGGATGACTTTTCAAAATTGAGAACAAAGATTCATAAAAGTTTTGAAGGGTGAAGATGGAAGATTTAGAGTAGAATAATTGAAGGGGAATATATGAGTTAGGATTTGAAGGGAGGAAGTGCTACTTGAAGCTCAAGTTGCAGATTAACAATATCCATTCCCTGGTTATATATCTCATCATAAATAATTAACAAATACTTTTGCTCAATAATCAATTTCTCTAGTTCAAGTTTGATTTAAAAGATCAAAATATAATTGTTCTCACGATATATCTGATCAAACAAAAGAAGATTGGATTGTATCAATGAATGATTGTATTTCATCTGATGTTAAAATTAAAATGGTTCAACTCCAAGCAACCTGCGGAGTAAAACTCATTCAGGTATTTGGCTTGTTTGTGTAGATTAATTTTCAAGATAGAGACATGATGTTCGGATTTCATCAAGTTGCACTAGTTGCAGTAATACTAATTACAGGTGATGTTATCGCATAATACATTCATCCCGTGAAAGCTCGCACGACAAAATGATTGTAATTTCATTTAACTAAAGAATAATTTCAGCTTGAAGCCGCATATGTTTTATCAGAGATATATGCAGTAATATCGTTTCATTCAATATCCGAAGAGAGTTCATAGTTTTGTTCAAACTGATTTTTTGTTAATGAATATCTGTATTCATTTTGATTTAGGGGATCAACCGGTTTTTTGCTTATATTTCAGACTGTTTGAATAAGATTATTTCACACACTTCATTGTGACCATAAAATAGCTCAACTATAAGTAATATTAGTTAGGGTTCAGCTCGGATCAGGATAAGTTCAGCTTTTTACAGAAAAAAATTCAAGAGATTTTCAGATGTTAGTTAAATCTTCCACTCTGGCTGAATCCCTAGCATTACTGTTATAAGAAGCATATGAAATAAAGCTTATAGTAATAAGGATTCAGGCTATCACTATTGCAATAATTATTTCAACCAATGTGTATCATGAGAATTTTGACTTTAATATCCTATTTTTAATTGACATATATTAAAAAATTAATATTAAAAAAAATATAGCTTGATTTTAAGCTATAATTCAAAAAAACAAAAAGTTTTTTTGAATTGATTGTGATAAACAGAAGAACAACTCAATTATGTCATTTTGAAAACCTCTCCATTTCGGAGAGGTTTTTTATGAATTTAATGAATATTAGTATTTTTCTAACATTGCAACCCTGTTTTCTATTGAAGGATGGGTTGAGAAAAATTCATGAAAATGACTCATAAATCATTTTGCTTTTGGGAAGGGGCTCTCTATGCATAATGCTGATATAGAATCTTTTTTGATTGATTCAATTGTTGAATCTTGACTTATATTCTGAAGCGCTGTGATCATTGAATATTTATCTTTTGTTAACTCAACACTTCCCGCATCAGCCAAATATTCTCTTTTTCTGGAAACTGCAAGTTGTACTAGAGGAAGAACCATGTATCATAAAAAAAGAAGAGCTAATCATAACAAAATAAAAAATAATTGCAGCTGGTTTCATTTAGAATTTGAATTTTTGGATCATCACATATATCTTGCTGATCTGAACATTATTTCTCAAATTGCTGCAACAGCTCAAATGAAAACTATAACTGTGACAAGAAGAAGTCAATCCTTATTTATTATATGAGTGAGTTCATGAGCTGCTACAGCTTCAATTTCTTGTTTATTTAGCTTGTTTATGATTCATCTTGAAAATACTATCCATGCTTTTTTTGGATTCCAACCGACTGCAAATGCATTTAGGCTATCATCTTCAAGTATTCAAATATTTGGAGTCGGAAGTCATCTTGAAATACAAAGGTTCTCGACTATATTGTATATTTCAGGATTTTCTTTACGAGTTATCGCTTTGGCATCAGTAAATGCAAAAATGATTTGTCTGTAAAACATAAATGAAATAAGAGCCCAAACAAGAATGACAGGTCACAGGAATTTAAAAATATTTAGTGAGAATAAAAAACTTTCTTTTATTAGATCAACTGGAATATCTTTTTTAGGAATTTCTTTGGGAATATCATTACTTGGTTTAGTAGGGTCCAGACTATTCATATAAATGCTTATCTTCTCATTGATTTGATCTAGCTGCAATTGCAGATTATTGATTTGTTGTTTAACTTGAGCATCATTTATTCCTCATTCAATTTGCTTTAAAGAAATGATTTGATTAGTTAATTCGATTTGTTGATTAGATAAACTTTGAAAATCTAAGGTATCATTTTGAAGATCCTCAGTAATAACAGATATATTTTTAAAGTTCATATTGTACAGTCATCAAAAGTATACAACCAAAAAAATTAATCCAAAAACAAGTACTGGAAACAATATAATCAAAATCAATGTTTTAAATCTATTAGACCAAATAGACGATTGTAATCAAATTACTGACATTTAAGATTATAAATATTAAAATTGTATATTAGGCACTTTTTCTACTTCTTCTCTGTTTTCTATCTCAAAGAAAATCTCTTCTTTAAAATTGAATATGTTTGCGATTATATTAGTAGGGAAGACCTGGATATAAGTGTTATATTCGTTAGTTGCAGAATTGAAAAATCTTCTGACAGCAGCAAGCTTGTTTTCTATATCAGAAAGTTCAGTTTGTAATTGTAAAAAATTAGTATTTGCTTTAAGTTCAGGATTACTTTCTGCAATTGCGAAAATTCCTCATAATGCTCAAGCCAAACTTGCATTTGCAGCTATCTTGTCATCAACGCTTCGCGCTCAGGCATATGCTTTTCTTGCATCGAGTATCTTATCGTATATCGCTTGTTCATGACTTGCGTATCATTTGACAATGTTTACTAGATTTGGAACAAGGTCAAATCTTTGTTGTAATTGAACATCAATATCTGCAAAAGCATTTTGCCTATTATTTCGCATTTGGATAATTCAATTGTATTTTGAAATTACAAACAAGACCAAAATGACAACTATTGCCAAAATTATATATCAAACCATAAAATTTTAATTAATTATTAAAGACATACTAATTATAATTTATAAAAGCGTTAAATCAAATTTAGATTTTTAAACCCCCCCCGGG
>CAYWJC010000263.1:0-14053 GCA_964458505.1 uncultured Candidatus Peribacteria bacterium
ATTGTATCCAAACGGGCTTGAGGAGGATGGAAAGAATTCTCACCACTCTCATGTTTTTCTCATGTGTTCTATTATACGAGGAACCAGTGTTTCATATTCCTGCTTAGTGTATTGTTTGTTGAGGATGCAGTATTGGGAGTTACGAAGTCAGATACATCAGAAGAGGTTGGAGGAGGAATGACAGTCATTTGAATATAAAACATTTGAGCATTTCCAAGACCAACAAGCAAATAAAACTTTATATCAATTATCCGGAGTTAATCATTCATAGCATAATTCCGATTTCCAACACTGTAAATCATAACAATCTATTAAAGAATCTGAATTTATACAATACCTGCAATTATTTGAATTAATAATGTTATAGCCAAAGGTGTTTTTGCAATTAGATAAACCATTTCAAAAGGAATTTTCTGAGTTATTTATATTTCAAAATTTATTCGGGATTATTTTTCTGTATTTTAAGTACTCGATTTTAAAACTCTCGCATAATTTAAAATCTGATTTTAAATTATTAACTAAATTTTCACATTCTTCTTTTGATGCTTTTTTATTCAAAATATAATACTCTTTGTTGTTTAATCATGAACATCAAACACAATACTTGCAATTTATTAAATTATCTCACAAATAACAATTTGCAGAATCTTTTGAATTACTTAAATAAAAACAATTAAATAATCAGATAGAATCAATGCATTCATAAGAGAATGAAGAATTTAAAAAAACTTCATCGCAATCAACAAGATTATTTGTTCAATTACAATGATGACAATAATGCGCATTCTCTATATCTCAGGTTTCAAAGCAATAATAGCAGTCCTTTCAATTTGCAAAATCATTTGTATAAGCACAATTCATGCTTCATTTTCACTCATCATTTATAATCGATAATTTTGGAACTATTAAATCTAATTCATTAATTTGTTCAAAAAATCATCTGCCAAAATCAAAATCTTTGTGGTAATCAAGTGGATTCCATTTATCAGACCACCATTCTGATTGCCCATAGACTTTGTAAGGCTTGTCTGGAGAATATATTGATATTATGTCTTTTTGTGTTAAGTCACATTTTCTTTTATATAGATTTCTTTCATTTCTGAAAGATAGACGTCTTTGTTGTCTACAATCTGGACACAAGGTCGGAGATGGGATTGGATATTTCACTCAGCCAAAAACAGGCGATACCTTATCATAGAATTGCAGATCAAGATTGGTGATATTAAAAGATGCAGAACAAAGTCTGCAATTTTTTATTTCTACGATTTTTTCTTCCATGCTTTTGGCTGAAGTTAAAAATTAAAACCTAATTTAATCCTATCCAACCAATGGATTTCTGGTAGTGGTAAATTATATTTTTTTAAAAAATCATACTCCATTTTAACTATTCTGTAATAATTTCAAGAATCATCTTTGATTACTTTTTTTAGAATAGATTCATCATAATTAACTATATCCAAATCCTTTATATCAATCACTTCAGATCATTCTGGAATATCTACCTTAACTTCTTCATCTCTCCACATATATCCATCTTTTATTATTTCTTCTTTAGAAAAATTTCAGACAATACTTGCCATTGTATCATTAAAGTAAAAAGGGTTCATATCCGCAGGAAAATAATTTCATAATACTCAATCTATTTCCATTTGAGCAAATATTTTATCTGTTAATATATTCCATTCATCTTGGGAATACTGCTTATTTAAGATACAATATGATTTATTTTTAAGTCAGATGCAACCTATACAAAAAGAACAGCTTTCAAGAAAATATGAATAGTAAAGATTTGATGAAAATGAAATATGTGCGCAGCAATACAACTTTGAAGAATTTGCACCCGCACTAGTGACAGCATAAAGATCCTGATTTCAAATTGATCAGCCAGTAAAGACATCGTAAACATTCTCATTATTTTTTGTTCCTCACCACATTAAAATATTTCTTCAGTTTTTTATTTGATAAGCGAAATATCAATTTTCAATATTTTCTGAATAAAATATGAAATTTCATGAAACATTTTGATTTCATATATTGATTCAATTAATGGATCATTTTTTATACCAATCTAGAAATTCCTTTTTTTTAGATAAAATTCACTCCTTTTTCTTGAAATATTCTTCTTTTTCTAATTCAACATTATTTATGCAATATGATTTATTTTCTAGATTTTCACAAAAAATACATTCACTGCATCAAATCAAATTTCTTGAAAACCAAACATTATTTGAGTTAAAAATATATCTGGAATAGAAAATATTGAATCACTTGATCACTCAAACAGATAAATAAACATTTTCACAACTATCAATGACATTAATGCTGTTTAGAATATTCACTGAATTTTCTTTAACATTGAATGAATACAATATATTTTCGCAACCCTGAATAATGGCCGAGCTTAGATAAATGTTTTTGGATCATAAAACAATATCTGAAAATCAAGCATTTTCATTTCCTGCATAAATTATTAAAGAGGGCAAATCTATGGATTTAAATAGGACTTTATAATTTTCAAAAAAACTTAAGCTAAAGTCATACTCTACTCATTTGCTTATCAAAGAATCTCTAGTGTGTTCAAAATCAACATACTTTAAAACTCATTTCACTCTGTCGGATTTTGGATATCTTGAAATAAATCAATTATTCTTATTTAAAATAAGTGGATACCAACTAGCAATTTCTTTTATAAAATCGTTAAATGTTATTTTTTGTCTTTTTTCTTTAATTCTATTTTCCCACTTAATTAAGTTTGACATAATTAGATTTTAAAAATAAAAAATTCTTTCTCTTTTCTTTTAAAAAAGAATCTCCAATGTATTTAAACTTCTGAAGATTCTTTTTTTTATTTTATTATTTTCTTTGTACAACTTTATATATCTCTAAAACATCTCAAACTTCAATTTTCACTTCTCATTTAAACGCTATTCAGCAATCATTTCCTTCTTCGATTTCATTAACATCAACCACTCAAGATTTCAAACTGATTATTTCTCAATTTCAAGCTTTCTTTCAATCTCTAATAACTCTTATCTTAGCCCTGTTTTCAATTTTTCATGAAATTACAGCAAGTCATAAGACCAATTTATCTTTTCATGTAAAAAATATTTGTTTTACTTTAGCTTCTCATAGATCAAGATCATCATGCTTAATATCAATCATTCATGTTATTATCTGTTCAACTTTTTCTAAAATATGGTAAATAACCTTTTTATTGATTACCTCAATTTTTGAATTATTTAGAGTATGTTTTGCTTGTCAAACATATCAAACATTGTATCAAATAAGGATTGCCTGACTTGTTCATGCCATAAGTACATCAGAATCATTTATTTCTCATACTCATGAATGTATAATTTGAACTTTTATTTCTGTAGTTCAAAGTTTATAAAGCGCTTCTTTTATTGCCTCAAGACTTCAGTTTGAATCAGCCTTAAGAACAACTTTAAGCTGTTTAAGATTTCATGTTTTTATTCTATTCAAAAGAAGCTCTAGTGATGCTCATTCAAATTTATTGATACTTCTTGAAGATTTGACTAATTGATAATCATGCGATTTTGCTCTTGCAACTTCAACATCATGTGTAACTTGCAATATATCTCATCATTCAACAACTCAATTTAATCAGGAAATCAACACAGGAACTGATGGACCAGCGCTTTCAATATTTTTTCATTTAAAGTCTTTCAAAAATTTCACTCTTCAAAAAGCTGCAGCACATGTTATGACATCTCATTTCCTTAGGGTTCAAGTATTGACCAGAACTGTTGCTAAAGGTCATAATTTTGCATCAAGATGCGATTCAACAATAGTTGCAATAGCAGATCTATCTGGATTAGCTTTTAATTCTTGCATTTCTGAAACAAGAAGAATCATATCTATCAATGTTTCGATTCAAAGTCAGGTATGCGCTGAAACCGGAACCACTACTGTTGTTCATCCCCAATCCTCAGGTTGAAGTCATTGCTCTGCCAATTGTCACTTTACAAGATCGACATTCGCTCCAGGCTTGTCCATTTTGTTTATTGCAACAATTATAGGAACTCCTGCTTCTTTTGCATGGTTGATACTTTCGATTGTTTGTGGTTTCATTCATTCATCTGCTGCAATTACTATAATTGCAATGTCAGTTAATTTCGCTCATCTTGCTCTCATTATACTAAAAGCCTCGTGTCAAGGAGTGTCTAAAAAAGTTATCTTTTTTCAATTCCTTTCTACTTGGTATGCTCAGATTTTTTGTGTGATTCATCCAGCTTCACCTGATGCTACTTCTGTTTTTCTGATATAATCAAGAATGGAAGTTTTACCATGATCAACATGTCACATTATACTTATTATCGGTGATCTTTCTTTTAATTTTGCTGGGTCCTCATTCTTAAGAAGTTCAGAAATATTTCATTCTAAAATTCATGCCATAGAAACTACTTGCTCAGTATCTCTGATTATTTTGATCCCAAAAGTTTCTGAAATAATAAAACATGTGTCATAATCTACTTTTGAATTAAGATTTACCATCATTCAGTTTTTCAAGAATTCTCATATGATTTTTGAAATAGGAACTCAGATTTTCTCAGAGAATTCCTTAACGGTCAAGAAATCTGGAATTGCGACATTAAGTCATGTCTTATCAACCAATGTTTGTTTAATTTCTTCTATTGCTTTTTCTTTCTTTCATTCGCTTGATTTTTTCGATCTTCTGAAGCTTCCATCATCCTCATCTCAATATCATCATTTAAATTTAAATGACTTTTTCGCTCAAAACTTTTTTTCTGAAAAATTAGATTGACTGAAATCTGTTTTGTTCTTGTCAGTCTTAAATCATGGTTTAAAAAATTCTTTTTTCGCTCAAAACTTAGCATGAATAACTTCGCTATCAATGCTTGCTTCTTCGTTAATAACATTTACAACCTTTTTTTCAATTTCAGCGGGTTTTTCAATTTTTTCTTTTTTCTCATACATGAAACCATCTTCTCCTTTTTCCCATTTTTTCTCAACTGGCTTTTCAAATCTTCTTGGTTCTCACTCCTTTTTGATTTCTTTCTTAAATTCATACTTAGGTTCATTTTCCTCTTTTTTCTCTATTTTTTTAGGAGCCTGCTCAAAACTAATTACGCTTATCGGTTTTTTTAATTTGATTTTTTGCTCTACAGGAACCTCTTTCAAAGAAACTTCCTCTTTAATTTCAGAAATTTCTTCTGTTGGTTCTTCAGCTTTTTTTGCCTTAATCTTTAATTTTAAAGCTGGTTTTTTTTCTTGAATCGATTCACTTAAACTTGTCGTACCTATTTGTGAATAGTAATCATCTATATTTTTGTTATTGTCAGTCATCAGGTGAAGTTAAAATTATTATTAAAAATGTAAAAAGACAAGACTCTTTTTACTTGGGTATCATCCAATCTGGTTCAATTATATTCTTTTTATTAAAAAGTCAATAAACTAGGAAAATAAAGCACAATTAAAAATTGCATAATATAAAAAAATAAATATATTATGTCGATATTTAAAATTTAAAAAAATACTATGTCAAATAATTCTCAAGAAAAAATACAACAAGAAATAAATTGAACTCCTGTAGATTTTGATAGGGAACTCTTCGTTAAATTATCAGATAATTGAGAAGTTATCTTGGATAATTTTTGCAGAAATTTCCAAAAAATTATGTGAGAGGTTAATTTTCCAATATTTAAAAGATCAAGAGAAAATTGAATCATTATTAAATTCGCGCATTTTCTGTGAATTTTTTGAAGGCATATTTCCGTATCAAATAAAGATTCTTCGCCATTTTTAGAAAATTGAATTTTTTTATTGAAGTCAGGTTCCCGAGAGCTTAATCCAACAAAAAAAGCACGTGAGTGAATCGATAGGATATTTGATTAGCAACTAAAAAAAATATCAGAACAATTGTTCTGATATTTTTTTATTATTTATTCAATTGATCGAAAACTTCTCAAGCTATTTTTATAGATGGGCTCAATGTCTTATCTCACAATACCCACTTTGCAGGACAAGCTGTTCCTGGATTTTCTCTCATATATTGCAATGCCCTTATCTTTCTGATTAACTCAGAACTATTTCTTCAAAGCGGACCTGAAGTGATTTCAATTGATCTCAATATTCAATCAGGATCGATTACAAATGTTCATCTTCCTGCGATTCATGATTTATAATCATAGATATTATACATATCTGATACTTCTCAATTATGATCTGCAAGCATCAAATAAGGAAATCATTCCATAAGCTTTTCATGTCTTACCCATGCCCTGTGTGAAAAAGTTGTATCAGTTGATGCAGCCAAAACTTTAACTTTAAGATTTTCAAAATCAGATTTCACATCCATCATATCTTTCAATTCTGTCGGACAAACAAAAGTAAAATCAGCTGGGTAATAAAAAAGTACAACCCACTCTCACCTCAAATTCTCAAGATTGATCTCTGTTTCGGAATCGGTTAATGGGTCATAAGCTGGAAGATTGAAAACTGGGGCTTCTTCATCTATTTTTGCATAATCTATATCGATGTATTCTGTCATAACTTTAAAATTAGAAATTAAACCAATAAATTATATTTTTAAATTTTTTGAATGCAAAATTATCTATGAAAAATTCAATTTACTTTTTAATGTACAATTCTTTTCTAAGGTTTGAACAAAGCATTTTTCAATTTGGATCAAGAATATAATCAACTATTCATTCAAATGATAGAAGTTGATAAAATCTGCTTTTGGTGTTGAAAAATTTTTGTAATAATTCTGATCTATTATCTGTTAATAAGTTTCAAATTGATTTATCGCAATTCTCTCAATGGTTCACATGAGAACAATATAAAACATTTAAAGATGGATCAATTGTCATTGAAAAATTGGCGTCAAAGTCCAGGTATTCACAATAATCATTTCAATTAGCCTCTAATGATACTCATTTTAAGTTTTTTGAGTTTTTAGTATAGCCAGTAAGTTCCTGACTGGTTAGCTTAAGTGTTATAATTCTTTTATCTTTTTTTAAAACAAAAGTATCTTTGCTTTTTTCTAATAAAATGAATTCAAATTGCTTAATCAAAAAACTGAGAATTTTTTCAAAATCATGGCAATTCATATCAAAATGATTTTTCATTTCTATTTCATCTTTATAGGGAATGGTGGATTTGAAAAGTATTCTTTCATTTCATAGATTAAAACTTAGATTAATTAATTTTGAAATGTTTTCTATTTCAAGTTCTTTGTTGGAATCATATACTGCAGAGAATTGATCTAAAGAAATTGAAAAAGACAAATCTAGCTCTGGGAATTTATTTTTAAGTTTCAATAATTCATTTAAGTTAAAATCATTTCTGATAACACCTCATCTAGTTACAAAATTAATTTTTTTTATTCATCTTTTTGCAAATTCTTCAATAAACAAAATGAAATCCTCTCTGTCCATCAATTCTCATCCAGTAAAAAAAACTTCTTTTACATATTTAAGTTTTGAAGCATACTTTTTAATTGCAGCGATAAAATGATCATAATTCAAATTATCTCACATTCAGTCAAAATCATATAGACAATGAGAACAATTATGAAAACATTTCTTTCAAAGGTTGATTTCAAGACTCATTTGCTCTTCTTCAATCATTTTTGAATAGGATATTTTGTTTGAAAAGGCTACTTTCTTATACATCAGATCAATTATTGACAGCAAAACATCTTCTTTATGCTTTTCAATTCACATTTTAGATGCGATGTTATATCCTGCACAAGTATTAATTTCATCTATTAAGGTAGAATTATCTTGATTTTCAACAAAATTATTATTTTTCATATAAATATTTGTGCATTAGTTTTTTACTTTATAAAAAAATATTCACATTTGTCAATTATATTTTCTACTTTTATAAAAATCTTGCAAAAACAGTCAAAAAATCTATAATCTCGGAAATTAATATTTATTAGAATTAGAAAAAATGGAAACAGTTCTTTCGATAGAGTCTTTGGATAAATATTTAGACGGGAAACAAATTTTAACTTCTGTAAATCTGGAAATCAAATCTGGAGAAGTTTTTTGATTTTTGTGACCAAATTGAGCAGGAAAAACTACCACAATGAAATGCATTTTATGACTTATTAACCCAGATAATTGAGAAATAAAAATACTCTGAGAACCATTAAATAAAAACACCAAGTCCTTGATTGGCTTCATGCCTGAAAATACCTATCTTTATAAATATCTTACATGATACGAATTTTTGAAGTTCAATTGAAATTTTTTTAATATTCCAGCAGATATCTTAGATGAAAAAATTGATGAATTACTAGAAAAGGTCGGACTCAAAGAGGCTAAAAATAAGCTTCTGGCGAAATATTCAAAATGAATGCTTCAAAGAATCTGATTAGCCCAAGCAATCATTAATGATCCTAAAATAGTATTTTTAGATGAGCCGATGAGTGGACTTGACCCTCTTTGAAGGAAAATGGTCAAAGATCTTATATTAGAATTAAAAGATAGCTGAACAACAGTTTTTTTTAATACTCATATCTTATCAGATGTTGAATCTATCTGTGATAGATTTGCAATAATTCATAAATGACAAATTATTGCAGAAGACAAAGTAAAAAAACTAAAAAAACCCTTAGAAGAGTTTTTTATTGATAAGATACAGGAAAATTCTTGAGAAGATTATATTGAAGTAAAATAGTTAATAGTGCCATTCTTCTTGTTTTTGTTTATATATTCAATCATTTCACATTAACATAGAAATAACGTGTCCATCAATATTTAAGGAATTTTTATTAGTTCACTTCATTTCTTGTTTTTTGTTGTACATAAGAATATCAGCTCTTTCAAATATACTTTCAACCGTATCTCAATTCTCATAACATGTTATTCAAAAAGCTACGCTCGTTCTTTTGTGATTTGTCTTGTTATTATAATCAAAACTAAAACTATCGTTTTCAAAAGAAGAAATCAGAAAATTAATTTTTCTTAGTGTAATATCATAACTCTCAATACTCAAAATTCCTATTTCATCTCATCAAAGTCTGTAACATTTTACATTAGTTTCTCAAAAAACCACTTGTATTTTTTGAGCTACAAATTTAAGACATTCGTCTCAGGCTTGATGTCAATAATTATCATTTAATGGTTTCAAATCATTTACATCTGCAATGACAAGATTTACAGCAAATCATCACTCCACCAATTCTCTTAAGTCCACATCAAATACATCACGGTTAAAAAAACTATACTTTCATAGAAGGGGTGCTTTTGTTTTATTATCAATAGTAAAAGTTTCTTCGTAGGCTCATTTTAAATCCTCATTTATTCATTTTGCACTTATTACCATTTCTTGCGCCATTCAATGAACATCGCCAAGATGTAATTTTATTTCAGCAATTGTTCCTTCATTAGAAAATTCAAGAATTCTTTCTATAACAATCTTTATTTGTCATGCCACATTTGTAAGTTCATTATTAACTTTTTTTCCAGTATTAAATACCCTTTCCCTGATTCTTTTTAATCTGATTTGATCTAAGGCCTTATCCATACTATTGCTTCAATTTCCTAAATTAACCTTCATATTTATATATATAATTACTAATACATTAATTACAGATTTATACTTATTTTTTTATAAATTTCAAATTTTATTGCAAAAACGATTTTGTTAATTAAAATAAAAAAACTTTAAATGAATATTAATATGAATAAAAAAAGGGTTTTGGTTTGACTTTCCTGATGAGTTGATTCAGCAGTGACTGCATATCTTCTTCAAAAAGAAGGATATGAAGTCTGTGCCGGGTTTATGAAAAATTATGTTTCTGAAGAGGAGAACTGTCCAACAAGAGAAGATAGGGACGAGGCAATAAAAGTTGCTGTATTTTTATGAATAAAAACCTTCATGATTTTTGATTTCCAAGATGAATATAATAAAAAGGTCGTAGAATATATTTATGAATGATATAAATCTGGAATTACACCGAATCCTGATATTTTATGTAATTCAGAAATCAAATTCAAAATTTTTCTTGAAAGAGCAATGGAACTTTGATTTGATTATATTGCAACAGGTCATTATGCTCAAATAGAAAAAGATGAATCTTGAATCTTTCATCTTTTAAAATGAATTGACGAAACAAAAGACCAATCATATTTTCTGGCATGATTAAATCAATATCAATTATCCAAATCGCTTTTTCCTATTTGATCTTTAAAGAAAACGAAAGTTAGAGAAATTGCCGAAGAAATATGACTTCCTAACGCAAAAAGGAAGGATAGCCAATGAATTTGTTTTGTATGAAAAGTAGATATGCACAAGTTTTTAGAAAAAAAGATACCAACAAAAACTGGGAATATTGTAGACACGAGCGGACATGTTCTTGGACAACATAAATGAGCCTGGTATTATACTATAGGACAGAGAAAATGAATAGAAATCTGAGGTTGACCAGCTCTTTTTGTAATCAAAAAAGACGTGGAAAAGAATGAAATTGTTGTTTGAACTGAAAATGAACTGGAACTTTATTCAGATTCTCTTACGGCTTCTAATTGGCACTGGATTTGAAATGAGTTGAATTTTCCTATAAAATGACATGCTAAAATAAGATACAGGCAAACAGATCAGGAGGTAGAAATAAATGATCTATGAAATAGACGAATCGATGCAAAATTTTCTGAAAAACAAAGAGCCATAACTTCAGGACAAACTATTGCTATTTACATTTGAGATGATTTAATAGGAAGTTCTACTATTGAGTAATTTTAATTTCAAACTCTTTCGAGTATTTTTTCAATTTTTTTTGCAACACCTTCTATGTTGATAAAAAAGTCCAAACTAGGGTCATTATAGGTCATTGCTTGTTTAGAATCAATCAAACATGGTGCTTTTACATTATTCAAAGGCTTTACAATCTTCTTGATCTCATTATTATAATCCTTGTTGTTAAAATTTTTATGATTCTTAGATTGTTTGATTTTATCTAAATATCTGTCATAGAAAGCATTTTCATTATCTTTTAAGTTATCCACTCAATTACTTAAAATTGATTCGACTTTACCTATTACTGATTCGAGTATTTTTCCACATTCTAAAAGATTCTCCTTAAATTGTTTAAATTGAATTAGTTCAAGATTTACAATAACGTCTAGAACTATAGCCTGATAAGATCTATAATTTAATTTTCTCTTTTTTAAAAAAGCTAATTTTTTTTGTTTTAACTTATCTTCCTCATAATTTATGATTGTATTTTTCATATAATTTGTTTAAAAAGATTTGAATAGAATATAGCCAAGGTCTTTATTGTATTTTGATTGTATTACTTTAATGTTATTATAAATTTTACTTAACTTGCCCATTAGTTCATCAAATTTTCTTTCAAATGTTTCATCCAATATATGATATTCTATAAAGATAACCTTAATTTTTGAAAATAAATTATCATTTAATTCAAGCAATACATCAAATTCAGCTCATTCTATATCCATTTTCAACAAATCGATTTGTTGTATGTTGTTATTCTCGATATATTCATCCAATCTAATGAATTTTGATAATTCTTTTATTCAATCTTTGTTCAAAAAACTATTATAAATACTCGATTGAGATGATATTTTTGGTTTTTGTATTTCATAATCACCGCTTATATTTAAGATTCAATAATTATTAAAGATAATATTGCTTCAAAATTTAGACAATAAGGATTTGGCATTTAAAAAATATTCTTTAACTGGCTCAAAAAAATGTACGCAAAAATCATCGTTCAAGGTCGATATATCAACGAATTCTTCAGGATTATCAAGGTTTATCAGTTCATCTGAATTATAAAATCATGATTTTATCAATAAAACATATAAAGAAAAAAATCAAAAATGTCATCCGATGTCTAAAATTGTCTTTGAATTTAAGATTATTTCATCTATTATTCTGTATTCTCTTAAAATAAAGATTTCAAAAGCAAGAGCTCTTTCATATTTTTTAAACAATGTTCTTTGGTTAAATTAAAAATTAATTATAAAGATTATTAAAGATAAGCAATAAAAAAATGCTGTTGACATTTTAATTTATATAATTATAGTCCATATAATAATCCTTGTTACAATTCGAATGGATTCACAAAATTTACATCCCGAAACCCAGAAAATAAAAGATAAATGGAACTCTTACAATCAATGGGAATATTTCGATGAAAATTATAAAAGAATCATAAGTTATTATTTATGGCCTAAACTTACATGACCGAATCTGGAAATCGGATGATGATGGTATCTTTCTCACTTAAATTCATCTGTCATCGATGTATCAGAAAACTCACTTGCTTATAATCCGGCAAAAAATAAGACTTGTTTTGATCTTGATGACGTATGAAGATGAAGCAGGTTGCCATATGAAGATTCTGCTTTTGAAACAGCAACAATGGTGAGTGTTTGGCAATATATCCAGTATCCTGAGGAATTACTGAATGAAATCAAAAGAGTTCTAATGCCCGGTTGAAAACTCTATATAATAAATGAGCAATGAGCTTGACCCGGTAAGTTAATGAGACAATCCTGATATTCAGTGAATATATTAAAGCAAATTAAAGACTTGTGATTTGATGCAAGAATTGAGGATATCGAAACAATCTGAAGATCAATTAATTGATTTAAATGTGTTATAGTTACAATGCCTGAAAATATGTTATTCGAAACTGTTGAAATAATCAAAAGAAGTTCAGAAAATATATTGAGCAAAGAAGAGCAACGAGATTTATCAGACGAAAAAGATGACATATTTAGACAAAAATATATTGAAGATGAACTAAAGAAAGCTGATTATTTATTTCATATGATTGATAATTATCCAGTTACATCACACAACTTAAAATTAAGAAGAAAGTTTCAGCTGATATCAGATGAATTCAAGAGGATTACGGGGAAAGATATAATTTGCACTCTAGGCTCCGAAATTGATCCTGAGTTTTCTATGGCGCTTGAAAATGACAATTTATGCTCACAATTTTACTTAAATACTTCCTCCGATAAAGAAATTTTAAATGATCTTTTTAAGAAAACATGAATAAAATGATGTAAACTTTCATTTTCACCTTATCAAAATTATATTACAGATCAATTAAATAAAGAAGATTTTGGCTATCACGAATTTCATAATTCACGGGTTTTTAAGGATCATATGGAAAAATTGATTTCATTTTTACTTAGCGTTCCTCTAAATAGTTACTCAAAAGATTTACAAGAAAAATTATATGAGAATCTTTTAAAAAAATTTCCAAAAAATTTTGAAGAAAAAATTTTAAATGCACAAACTCTCAAATTTTATAATCTTTTTGAAGATTATAAACAAAGAAAAAAAATAAATACATTGATCGAAAGAAAAAAATTGATATTGAAAGATAATGTCTCTGTAGAATGAGAGAAAAAATTGGATTATTTGAGTATTTTGAAGAGGTTTAAACCGATTATTGCAGATCAACTATATTTTCGCGAAAGAGAACCTCTGTCGTATGATTAAATAACCTATAATTTAATTCCAAGCTAACAGAAGAGATTCTGAATCAGTATTTTGCTTTATTATAACATCATCGTTCTTTCTGATCAAAAGCAAAAGGTCTATTGGACATCAAAAAAGTCCTAGTTTTCACTAGGACTTTTAATTATTCTTTATGGTGGGTGATATTGGAGTCGAACCAATGACCCTCTGCTTGTAAGGCAGATGCTCTCACCAACTGAGCTAATCACCCAAAATTATATTTATATTATTTTATTATATGGTGGGTAATACTAGATTCGAACTAGTGACCTCTTGCATGTCGAGCAAGCGCTCTAACCAACTGAGCTAATTACCCATGCTTTGATCAATTATAATTCGAAATTTTAATGGTACCCGAGACAGGATTCGAACCTGTGACCTTCAGCTTAGAAGGCTGCTGCTCTATCCAGGCTGAGCTACTCGGGCATAAGCCTTTTTATAAACTTTTTCTTTTCCACACATTGTCTTGGCTTTTACCTACTCTTGCAACCACTGAGGGTAACTACCATTGGCACGACGTGGCTTAACTTCTGTGTTCGAAATGAGAACAGGT
>CAYWJC010000264.1:0-7575 GCA_964458505.1 uncultured Candidatus Peribacteria bacterium
GCTCATAATAATTGAAATTAATAAATATAAGATTTAAAAAAATAATTAAACCTGATGAAGCTGAATTAAGTTGCCACAGGTATCTTCGAACAATACTTGTGTTCACCATTCTGTTTTTTCGGGTTCTCCCCTAAAAACAACTCCAAGATCTTTTAATCTGTCATATTCTTTTTTAATGTCATTTGTTCAAAAAACAATTACTGGTAAATCTTGATTATAAATTGCTGTTTGAAAATCTTTGCTTATCGGATTATTGTTTGGTTCAAGAAGAAGTCCTGTTCCATCGGGATCTTCGGATGATACGACTATTGCCAATTGAGCTTCAGGTATGTACATTTTTTCCATAAAACCAAGAATCTCAGTATAAAATTTAAAAGCTTTTAATGGATCATCCACTATTACGCTTACCAATGATATTTTCATAGTTATGATTTAATATATATTTAACGATTTAAGCTTTCTGCAAGTTTATCAAACGATTCATTCCAACCTTGTCTTGTTTGCTCCGTATCATCAACCTCTGGAAATCACTCATGCTGCAAGGTTATTTTCGTTTTATTGCCGTCTTTTTCAAATGTTACTGTTATAAGCAATTCCAAAAGATAATCAGAAGCCATACCGTAGTAACTAGGTGGAACAGGATTTCCTTTTTCATCCGAAAAGCTATCGGTAGTAACTAATTTTTCAAATGGCACTATTTCTTCATAAATTCCTCTACCCCAATATTCCTTTCCTTCCGGCGATTTCATACATGAAAGATTTTTTCCTCCTACTTTCAAATCTATAGAAAAGAATGGACAGGTAAAATTTTTCGGTCACCACCATTTTTTTGCCTCATTTTCATCTGTCCAGGCTTTCCAAACGGCTTTAACCGGTGCATCAAAAAATCTTGTAATAACTAATTTTTCTCAATTGTATTCCTTCATATTTTTTATTTAAGATTTAGGATAATTATAACTTACCATCCATTGAATGCCATATTTATCAGTAAGCATTCAGAAATATGCTCCCCAAAAAGCATCCTCAAGTGGCATTTCAACATTTCATCAGACTGAAAGTCCATTAAATATTTTTTCTGCTTCTTCCTTGTTTTCTGTCTCGATCGAAAGAGAGAAATTATTTCAGATTATCAATTTTTGTCACATTGATTCTAAAGCGTCTGTTGCCATTAGTATATTTCATTTCCCTACTGGTAAGGAAACATGCATGATTTTCTCTTTATCATCCATAGATATTTTTTCACCATCTGGAGTATCTTTAAATCGTTGCAGCATACTAAATTCTCAACCAAATACTGATTTATAAAAATTAAATGCTTCTTCTGTATTTCAATTAAAGTTCAAGTAAGGATTAATTGCTATCATACTTTTTTAGTTAAAAATTAAAATCATCTAAAGGTGTAAAACCTAGTATTATATTTTTTTTAACCAAAAAATCAATAATTTTACAATTAGCATTTAGTGTTAAGTTATTTTTAAGACTTTATAAAAATCATTTGTAAAATATCCTCTTTTTTTTAAAATAAATTTATTAATTTTTTAAAAAATTTACCATGTTTTTGTCTGATGTTGATATTAAAAAGTCTGTGGATTCCTGAGAAATTATAATTGAAGGTTTTGAAGAAAAGAGACTTCAAGCAGCTTCATACGACATATTGCTTTGAAATAAATTTTTAGTTACAGATTCATTCAATACTCCTATAATTGATCCCGTTAAGAAAATTTTACCTAAAACAAGGGAAATCCATATTGAAGATTGAGCCGAATTCGTTCTTCATCCTGGTGTTAGTATTCTATGATTCAGTTGGGATTATTTTTGATCTAATCATTACTTGGTTCAATTATCATGAAAATCAAGCCTAGCCAGAATATGACTTGTTGTGCATAACACAGCGGGTCTTATAAATCCAGGTCATTTCTTGAATATAGCTTTTGAGCTTAGTAACCTCAATAATGTACCCATCATCTTAAGACCAAAAATGGAAATTGCACAAATAACTTTTTCAAAATTAACTTCACCATCTTCAAAGACATATGATAAAGTCGGAAGATATCATGAAAATAATTGGAATTGATTTGTTGAAAAGAAAAATGACTAATTATTATTTAATAAACTTATATTTATGAATTCTATTGAAATAGAAGTTAAAGTTCTTCTTTGAGAAGAAAGTGAAGCGAAAAGACTTATTGGGAATATGAAAAAAGTTGACCCAAGTCTTGAACTAACAGATAAAAATTCTCAGTTAAACCATTATTTCATTAATTGAGATTTTAATATATTATTAGGGAAATTAAAACCCTTAATTTCTGAAGAAAACTACAAAAAACTTGAACATATTGTTACTGAGTGAAAAAATCATTCAGTAAGAACAAGATACATGAACTCTAATTCTATTTTTGTGATTAAAGCATCTATTGACGATACCACAAGTTCATTTTGAACTGCAAGAACAGAATCAGAGGTAACTTTTGAGTGAATGAATATTGATAAGTTAGATAAAATATTATTAGATTGTCAGTTTTTATATCAAGCAAAGTGGTCTAGAGAAAGAGATGAATATTCATTTCTGAATTATACTGTTTGCATTGATAAAAATGCGTGATATTGATATTTAGCTGAATTTGAGGTAATTATAAATGATCCTAGCAAAGCAGACGAAGAAAAAAGAAAAGTCAGAGAGATAATCGAGAGTCTTGGATTTGAAGAATTTGATCATACATTACATGCAAACATGTTCGCATACTATAATGAAAATTGGAGAGATTATTATTGAACTGATAAAACTTTTACGCTTTAATATTCTAATAAATATTTAACCTTTAAAATTATTTTTATGGAAAAACACTCTGAATTTCAATATCTTGATTTACTAAAAGATATAATGGAAAACTGATCTGATAAAAAACTTTATTTTTCTCCTGAAGTTTTAGCTCAATATGAAGAAAAATGAGAAACTCCTCCTTTTATAAGATCTGTTTTTTGAAGACAAATACGCTTTGACTTAAGTAAGGGATTCCCTCTTTTAACGACAAAAAAAGTTTTTCATAGATGAATAATCGTAGAACTTCTTTGGTTCCTTAAATGAGATTCAAATATCAAATTCTTAGTAGATAATAATGTTCATATTTGGGATGAATGGGCTTGGAAAAGATATCATAAACATTGCTTAAAAAATGATCCTGCAAGTGATTTAAATCAAGATGATTTTATAGCAAAATTAAAAGAAGAAGATAAAAATAGTGAATTTGTAGTTAAATGGTGAGATATAATCACTATTTACGGAAGAATGTGGAGAAGATGGCCAGCAAAAGATGGAAGAGAAATAGATCAATTGGCTTGGGTAATAGACAGCCTTAAGACTGATCCAAATAGAAAATCATATGTTGTATCAGCATGGAATCCAGATTTTATATATCACATGGCTTCTGAAGAAAATAAAAATGAGGTTCCTCCATTTTGCCATACAACTTTCCAGTTCGCAGTTACTGACTGAAAATTGAATTTAGCTCTATTTCAAAGAAGTGCTGATTCATTCTTAGGAGTTCCGTTTAATATTGCAAGTTATGCCCTGCTTTTATTGATGGTGTCTCAAATTACAAAAATTCCAGTATGAGACTTCGTTCATTTTTTCTGAGATGTTCATATCTATTCTAATCATATGGAACAAGTTGCAGAACAACTACAAAGGGAACCAAGACCATTTCCAACAATTAAATTAAATCCAGAAATAACTAATATAGATGATTTTAAGTTGGAAGACATCACTTTAGAGAATTATGATCCGCATCCAACTCTTAAAGCCGAAATAGCTAATATTTGATGATTTGATGACAAGACCAAAAAGGACTTCACATTCAAAGAAAAGAAAAGTAATGAAAATGAATGATATACTCATTCTAGTGTTAAACAATCATAAATAATGATTCACATTATTGCCGCGATGGCCTTAAAAAATAAAGTTATCTGAATTAACAACACTCTTCCTTGGAATTTCAAGGAAGACTTAAGGCATTTTAGAGAATTAACTACTTGAAATGTCATTATCATGTGAAGAAAGACTTTTGAATCGATATGAAGACCTCTTCCAAATAGAATAAATGTCATTATAACAAGAGATTCTGGTTATCATGCGGAATGATGCGAAATATATAATTCGCTAGAAGAAGCTATACAAAAAGTCCAAAAATATGACAAAGAAATTTTTATAATAGGTTGATGAGAAATTTATAAACAATCTCTAGAGTTCGCAGATGTTTTAGATTTAACCTTAATTAGGCAAGACTTTGATTGAGATACTTATTTTCCAGAATTTGAAAATGATTTTAAAGAAATCCAAAAAGAAGAGTTTGATGAATTTGATTTTGTGACTTATGTAAAAAAATAAACCTGAAATCAGGTTTATTTTTTTTAATATTTCAATATAATGAACAAAATAACTTTTACTTATGGCTAAAGAATATAATATAGCTTTTATTGATTGACAGAATCTTCATCTGGGAACTTCAAATGAAAACTGGAAAATAGATTTCAGAAAATTTAGAGTATATCTAAATGACAAGTATAATGTCAAAGAGGTATATTTCTTTTTAGGATTTTTATCTGAAGATGAACAAGATTTATATACTAAATTACAAAAATCCTGATATATCTTAGTATTCAGGGAACATTCATCAGAAATGAAATGAAAGAAAAAATGAAATGTTGATGTTGATATTGTTTTTGAGATAATGAAAAGAATCATAGAGGAGAAAGATTTTGATAAAATAATTTTAGTTTCTTGAGATTGAGATTATATTAAACCCATAAAATATTTGATTGAAAAGAATTTATTAAAGAAAATATTATTCCCAAATAAAAAATATTCTTCTCTATATAAGCAAATTGATAGTAAATATAGGAATAACCTAAGTTTAGATTATATTAAAAATAAAATTGAATATAAGAAAAAATAGGTTACTAAAGCACCGACACTTTTTGTAACCTATTTATATAGAAAGAGCTGTCCTTAGGCACCGACACCGTTTGGTTTCTCTTTCGTGGTAATACAGAAATTATTATATGAAAATATCTCTAAAAAAGCAAATATTTTTTACATAAAAACAATGAAACAGAAAATCTACATAATTGACTGACATAATTTCATATATCGTGTTTTTTATGCCATTCCACCATTTTCTTTAAAAGACTGAACACCTATAAATGCGGTTTTTGGATTGGCTAAAATGTTTATGATGTGGTACGAACAGGATAAACCCGATAAACTTATTTTTGTGCTTGATTCAAAGTGAGATAATTATAGACATCAAATTTATTCTGAATATAAGGCAACTCGTGATAGAATGCCAAGCGATTTGAAAACCCAAGAATGATTGATTATGGATTTACTTGATGCACTTGATATTTCTCCTTTATCTAAAATTTGATTCGAAGCTGACGATATCATCTGAACTTTAGTGCAAAATTTAAGGACAAATCCTGAAAATGACATCTACATTTTATCTTGAGATAAAGACTTATATCAGTTTGTTGATTGAAACGTTGCAGTTTATGATACCATGAAAAGAAGAATCGCACATGACAAAGAGGTGATTGAAAAATTCTGAGTCGAGGCTAAATATGTCGTGGATTGGCTTTCCATTTGTGGAGACACATCCGATAACATTCCGGGGATTCCTGGATTTTGACCAAAAAAAGCTCAAGATCTCATAAATAAATATTGAAGTCTGGAGAATATCTATGAAAATCTTGATGATATAATCTGAAAAACAAAAGACACTTTGATTCAATTCAAGGATCAAGCTTTCTTGAGTAAAAAATTAGCTTCTATAGATACAAAAGTCGAACTAGAAAATTTTAATATTGAAAGCTTTGACTTTAAACAGAGAAAGCTTTTAAGCGAAAAAACTATTGATCTATTCAAAAAATTCGAATTCAAATCTCTAATACCTTCACATCTTCAAGATGAAATAAAAAATTTCTCAACGCTTAATAAAAAAATAGTTGAAATCGAGTCCGAAAAAGATCTAGAAAGCCTGAAAGAAAAAATACTCAATTCAAAAAAAATCTGAATCTCAACACTTTGAGCAAGACAATTCGAGCTTGATACCATAATAATTTACCTTTGAGAAGATTTGATCTATCAAATAAGCACAAAAAAAGTATTCATCAAGGATTTCCTGAAAAAATTGCTTGATAGCGAAATCATTATTTCGGGTTACGAAGTAAAAGAGGATCTGAAAAGAATTTGGTGATATATAAATGAAAGGTGAAATTGAGAAAAAATAAGCGAATGACAAGTCAGTTTGTTTTAAAAAAAAGTCCCCGGAGGGACTTTTTTTATCATATTTTTACATCGGAATTTTCAAGCTGAGCATAAACTGATTTTCATATAGCTTTTATTCATCATTGGATTTTTTTAGACATCAATTCAATAGTTTGTTCATAATTTAAGTTTGGATCTTTTAATTTTTCGAAAGTTGCATCTCATCACCTATCACTTTTAATATATCACATATGAGCAATAAGATCTTTTTGTGCATTTGTCAAACTGGCAAAATCAACATCTATTTTCATTTCCTCAGCCATTCTGGTTCATATGTTCAAACATTTATTATATTTTTCCAAACTTGATTGTTCATTGCTTCAGGCTCCTCAAATTTGAAAAGTTCAGATATTAAATCAGCTCTTTGGATCCATATTTCTTCTACCAAATTTAAATCATCCTTCATGATAAGCTAATGCTATCATTCTTTTTATAAGATACGTTGATCATCAATCCAATTTAGCTAAAAGTTCTGATCAGGCTCATTCTCCAAAAATTGAAATCAATAATTTTTTTGATTCAGGAAAATTCAAATCCTTTAATTTTTTTATCGTATCAGATCAATTTTCAGATTCAATCTGGTATTCATTTTTAAAATTTTTTAATCTATTTTGTTCTTCTTCTTGTGCTTTTTTTACTTTTTCTGACAAATCTTCATCTTCTTTCAAATTTGTTAATTTATTTCAATTGTTATTTAATGTATCCTCTATTCTTAGTTTTTCAAACTGCTTTTGATCTGCTTTCTGTGATTCTTCAATTTCAGAATTGGATAATTTTCATTTTTTTACAATTTCAATTTTATCTCAATCATAAATTCTTAAGTACTTTAATTTTCAATTTGGAAGATTTTGATAATATCAAGGTCTTGGATCATTTTTTTTCTTTCACTCAACTCAATTTACTTTAATTTGATTAACTTCATAAGGAAGAATATCTCAAGCTCCAATAATATTGTTAATGTTTTGGTTCTCTCAAAAATTAACTATAAATTTATCTTTTTCTTCAATTTTATCTTTGTTGACTTCTTTAGACGAATCCTGTTCATTAACTAAGAGCAATTTAGCCAAATCTGCTCAAGTTTTTTTCAAAAATAAAATATCTGATGATTTGATTTTATCTGGACTATCACTCTTTCCGATAATTTCTTTTTGTTTAGCAGATCATTTATTTTTTAATGCAAGAAACTGTATGAACCTGTTCTTTTTTCTAAGTAGCAATTTTAATTTTTCTAAAAAATTCTCTTTTTGGATTTC
>CAYWJC010000265.1:0-6620 GCA_964458505.1 uncultured Candidatus Peribacteria bacterium
ATGAAAAAGGATAATGCTTAAAGCGAATGTTGATAAAGTCTTGCAATTTGAAAATTTGGATTCAAAAAAATTCAAAGATATAGTGAATAATTACGGTAAATCAATTTGCCTTCTGAATACTGATTATACTTGGTACTCGACTAAAAAATATTGCATATTGATTTTTATTTCTGAGCCTGTAGAAGTGGCGCCTTTTGATATAGATAAAGCTGGATTCTGAATATGAAGCGCGTGGATAAGCATAGATGATATTGAGAAAATCAGAAAGGATTAGCAGTTGGTCAGATTGTTTTAAATTTCTATTTTACTTAAATAGCACATTTTAAATAAGAATTATATTAAAAGCATGAAAAAAATTGTAATAAATGTCCTTTTTTTGCCTTTTATTAAAGTAAATGATAGTATTATTAGAGAATTTTTTATAAAAGAAAAAACTATAGTTTTATGGGAAGACTCGATACCGAGATAAATATAGAAAACTTCAAAGAAACCATAGAGGCCATAAAGGTTTATATTGCTAATCTTCTTAGGAGAAGGACAGAGAATCTTAAGGAAGAAGTAAAGAAAAACGTTTCGGAAGTCCTAGAAGAAAACAAACCTTCAAAATCTTTTTTTTCAAATTTGAAGAATTTATTGATGTGAAAAGATGAATCCGTATCAAATCCTCCAAAGAAAGACAATTCTTGATTTGAAGTTCATCCTGAAGATCGGGATCAATATATTCCGCATGATATGGAATTTGGGGAATCTCTATGAGAAGAATCAAGATTTGCAGAAATTAATCCGTGATTCAAATGATACTATACATCATGAAAAAAATCCTATTTTGACCCTCAGAGTAATCTATGGTCAAAGAATTCCTCATTGTCATCGATTATTGATCCTGCAGTAAAAAAATGAAAACCCTATACTTATTCTTGAATTCTCAAAAATTGAGTAACTCCTATTCCTCTTCCAGAATGATCATTGCCAGACATTAATTCTATTTGCTATAGCTGAAAATCGATTCCAATATTCCAAGTCGATCAGAATAATTGCTTATACCTTATTTCAAGCGAAAAACAATATATAAGCTTTAATTTTTACACCTCGCAAAATATTTCAGTCAGTCTGCCAATAAAAGATGACCCTGAAAAAATCACATATGGCAACCTCACAAACGATACTTCATATTTCTTATCAAGACTGAGTGGTGATTCCTTTCATAAAGCTGAAGCTATAAAAAACCTCATTAAGAACAGCAAAAAATATTCTACAAGATTGCAATGAACTTTAAGGGATAAATCAAATTCAAGAAATTATATCTGAAATCTTGACAGATCCGAAGTTATGGAATGTTTCAGTGCAAATACATTGTTTGTTGCTTTATGTAGAGAAGTTTGAATCAATACTAGATTGGTTGAATGATATATGGTACAAAATCTGAGCAAGGATTGAAAAGCTCTTCTATGAAGCAATAAATGACATGCGTGGGCTGAAATATGGGATGAGCAAAAAGGTCTCTGGAAAAGAATGGATGCAACTCCTATCAAAAAAGAGGACTGACAGGATTCAAATGAAAATATGGAAGACACTGTTCAAGGGGGGGGTATGAGATTCTAATATGGATAGCAATTCCTGACAGGATAATTCGTGAACACCATGACAATCTGGCTGAGAAAGCTCTTGAAAGGATTCTTGAAAAAAATCAGGAGAATCTTGAGGCGAATCACAGCCTTGAGAATGATGAAAGCCTTGAGAAGGAACTTCATCTGATTCAAGCGGTTCAGCTTGAAAAGCATGAGAATGAGCACAGAAGCCATGAGAATCATCAAAATCCGCAAAAGAAGCACTCGATGAACTTATATTAAAGGCTAAAGATGATAGCATCACAAAACAAGCCGAAAAGCTCCAAGAAACTCTGGAGAAACTAGAGAATTCCTCTTCAAAATGACAGATAAGAGACATACTTGATACAGCATGACTTGATGATTTTGCAAAAGAAATCGTAGACAAGATATGAAACGAGGAAATATTAAAGCAAGAAAAAGAGCAATTAAACAGATCACAAGATGAGAAGGAGCTTGATAAAGCTCTGGATGACAGTTTGCTAGATGAAGAATTCAAAAATAAGCTGCGCGATTATTCGCGCTCTATAAGAAAACAGATTCAAGAACAGAAAAAGAAATTGAAATCCGACATGGATAAGATGTGATTCGGAGAAGACGAATTACGTCTTTATAAGATGTATAAAGAACTCGAGAAAGAGCTGGAGCCCGAAGTCAGGAAACAAATAAGGGAATTAGAGAAAATCCTTCCTCCGAAATACAAGGTAGCCAAAGACGAGCAGAATTATCATGCCTCATGAAATAGCCTCTGAAATACTTGAAAACTCATAGAGCATCATCTTACTTGAGACCCAAAAGTTTTTCAGAGAAATGCTGCCGAGAGAGATTCGAATGAGATAAATATGTATGAAACGATAATTATCGACAGATCCTGAAGCATGGGGAAATTCACCGAAGAGGGCTCTCCGATAAGGGAAGCGGTAAAGGCAGCGATAATAAGGGCCAAAGTCCTTGAACATTTCAAAGTGAATTTCTCTATATTGATATTTGATACTGAACTTGAGGAAGTCATGGAATTCGGCGAGAAATTTTCAGAAAGATGAAAATGCCTTATTCCTTCAAAGCTTATGAGGTCAGTGATGAAGAATTGATGAACTGATATAGGAAAACCTTTATCCTACGCTTTCAATACTATGAGAGAATATTCTAAGAAAAATTGACTTAAATCGTTTTGAAATATATCTTTCATAGGCGACTGAAGACCGACTGATTGACTGAGATGAGCCTCACTCAAGTGACTTATAAATCAAATAAGATCAGCTGGATATTGATTGACAGCTTATTATATTAATTGATCAGATCAAGATGTCTGAGAGCTTCAAGAGTATTTCTGAAGCGAAGAATCCTGATGAACAATTGTGGTTCCGAATGTGAAAGAGCTGTCATGAAAACTGATTTGATCCTATAATAAGAACTTACGTAAGATAATTGCCAAATACAGCAGATAATGATTTTTTTAAATATTTTTTAATAATACTTTATGATAAATACTGCAGAGAGCCAGAATAATCCAATTCATAAATCAAGAGTCCTCAAGATGAAGGCTACCAATATGGATAATTTGATGGAAAAAGCGAAAGAAAAATTAAAAGTTCGTTCTGATAATATTCCAGTTTTATCTCAAGCTTACTATAGTTCGACTGATTTTGATATTAGATTTACGGATTATCTTAAGAAATATTTTCCATCCTTCGCTCAGGAGCTTGCGTTATTGTATAATAATAATAAGGGAGGTTCAGTCATTGGCTTGAATTATTTGACCAAAGAGCAATATGCCTCCAGAAATTCTTATCTTAAAGAGCAATTAAGCCTTTTTCCTCTTACGAAGATTTATACACAAGATGATTTTTATATTTTTGAGTCATCTGATTGACATTATTATCATGTGAAAATGGCGGAATTTGATACCAGATGATTAATGGCCCCCTCGCTTAAGCCATGAAAACCGACTCTGCAGACAAAAAGCAATATCATTAGGAATTTCACCCTTAATAATACTTGAGGCTCTATACAGCTTATTAATGAATGAAATGTCATAAGCACAATAGTCTGAGATTTGTTTACTATAGTAAATCCTGAAGAATGAGATGTTATAATCATAAATAATAATCTCCTAGAGATCATGAAACTGGATACTAATTGAGTCCAGTCTATCTCAGATACTATAGCTCATCCATATTGAGTGATACAGAAGATTACAATCGATAATAATGCGAATTTTCTGCTTGTCATATCAAAATATGATGATAAAACCAAATTTCATGTGCTACAGAGAAATACTCTTGAGTGCATTGAGACATTTGATGATATTACCGATATACTTCTCGTTGATAATAAGGATGATGTAACATGTTTAAATAAAGATGGTAATGTGATTTCTATAGATACTAATTTTGATCAATTCGCAAAATGATTCATTGAAGACGGAGAAGTGGTTAAGGATTGAACGCAGAGAATCACTAGGGTTGAAGATCAGACAAAAGAATATCTTTCAAAAGTTCTTGTAGGCTGATGAATACAAGTTAATCTTGAAGATGTAAGGAGTTGAAATTGAATAAAAGAAAATTGAAGTTCAAATGATTCTGCTATAGTTGAACAGCTTTGGATGACCAAAATCTGAGAAGATGAGACTCTTAGGATGCTTTTTGAAAAGGCTCAGGAGATTGAAGAAATTGAACTTGTATATGATGTGTTTCTTCAAATCAAGCTTAATCCGGCAGTTTCAGCAGTAAAATGAATTTCTGATAGCATAGAATCGGCTATAAATAAAAAAAGATATGAAATAAAAATGAGAGATTTCTCAGATAAATTGACTTTAGTTAATGATGATCTGCAAAAGCTCGATAGGCAAGGGGAAGATTATTTCCTGAAACTGAATATCATTAAGACCAGATTAGATGAGCTTAGAAAAATGAGATCACAAATCCCCCTCATGGCAAAAGAGATGGATGATGTACTGAAAAAATTATCAATTTGCATATCAGAAGATATTTCCAAATTCCAAAAAGAGAATAGTGACACAGTAATCTCCACAATAGAAACAAATCTTACTCACATTATCGGATTCCTTGCTGAAGTTGAATATATGGCTTCTTTAACGCAAGTATATGCAACAGAAATCTGGAAGCAGACAGAGAATATGATTGAGCTTTTGGAAGATGATCAAAAAGATATATATAAGAAAAAGCTATTTGCGACCATAACTCAGCGACAACAAGTATTATTCAAAGCTGAAAGAGATTCAAAAGATTTCATATGAAAAGCTCTTAAGGAGGAAATAAATGAAGTAAAATGATCTATACAGCAATTATCGGAAATCCTAGAAACAATAGATGATGAAGTAAATCTTGATATCATGAAGGGGGGTGATGCCCTATATCTGAGAATAATGGAAAAGATATGAGAATTTCCTGTTAAGGATTCAGAAAAATTGATACTTAGGCTGAACTCTATATTCGATGATAGAAAGCTTAAGATAAAGCTTCAAAGATTGGATAATAAATGAGTTGTGCACTCGCTTGATGAATATTGAATAAGCACTTTTCTCTATTTTTCAGATATAATTGATACTCAAGTATGATATAGGGTAAGGTGAAATAGGCTGTCAGATTCTCGAATAAGATTGCAATTATGTTTTGATGATTGAACATGCTTTGATATAGACAGATATCTTCAATATCCATCATTATATGCAGATGCTATGATTACAAGCACTATTCAAGCCGAAATGACACAAAGGGAATTCTTCCAATATGAAAGAAATCTTTCTGAATGGAAGAAAGTATGAAAGCCTCAGCTCATTAAGCTTTCTGAAAAATTCATGAAAGCTGAATCTACAGAGACAAAGCAAAGATTGATAAAGCAAATAAGAGAAGTTAAAAAATATTATGCCCAAGCAAGGCTGACAGAAGTATTTGCCATAAATCTTGGAAATAAACTGAATCTGAATCCCAGATCGCATCTTGAGAATCTGAATCCTAGATTCATAGTATTAGATGAGGAGAAAGATCTTCTGACTAAGATGAGTCGAGGTTTTACAATTCAAAAACAAGAGCAAAAGTGAATAGATATATTAGAATGATGACCATGACTCGGTAAGACTGAGATATGCAGATTTTTTGCAGCAGCTACGAATAGAGAAATAATAAGGGTACAATGCTCAAAGATGGATCCATCTGATATGTTCTTCTCTCCTCAGCTTAGAGCATGAGAAACGTCAAGAGAACCAGCAGATTGGATTAAGCTAATGCAAAAGCCTGGTACAATAGTGCTTTATGATGAAATCGACAAACTTAATTCTGAATCATTTGAGAGGCTCCATAGCTTATTTGATGCTTCTAGATCTGTCTATGACCCTCAGATGTGAATGGTAAGAGCTCATCCTGATACTTTATTTGTAGGTACGCGTAATTCATATGAGAAAATGTCAAACCCGATAGTTTCAAGATCCGTAATCATCAAGGTTGAGGCTCCGAGTGAAATGAATGAGGCATTTAAGGTATCAAAATATACTTCCATCGATTTCTTTGAGAAGATGTCAAGCGCTGATTTCAATCAATTATGGACGAAATATGTCACGCAAAATGAAGCCCCAGGCAACAGTTCATGAGAAAAGAAGGTATTTGAAACAATCCAAAATATCAGGAAGCTTATCGGTATACTTAACGAATTAAGGCATAAGCAAACATCAGACGCTTATGAAGATAAATTTGAATATGAGCTATCGTATAGAGATGCCGAACAGATATTCTTAAGATATAATATGGATGGAAGCTCTTCTTTTAAAGATAAGATAATTGAGATACTCATACCAAAAGTAAGGGCAGTAGTATATTCTCAAGAGGATAAGGATGCACAGGAAAAGATAGCAATTGACATAATCGACGAAGAATTCAAATAGGGTATATTTATTTAAAATTTGTAAATTCTTTAAGGTAAGCTATTATGCAAAATAATATTACATTTTAAACTCAATCTATGAAAATCGACGCGTATATAAAAAAATGGTTAGAG
>CAYWJC010000266.1:0-3891 GCA_964458505.1 uncultured Candidatus Peribacteria bacterium
CTCACGGTACTTGTACGCTATCGATCTTGATCACTATTTAGCCTTGGAGGGTGGTCCCCCCAGATTCAAGCCGGATTTCTCGTGTCCGACCCTACTTAAGAAACATACGCAAGTCTACATCTTTAATTTCGAATACGAGGCTTTCACTCTCTCTGGCCAACCTTCCCAGGTTGTTCTTCTATTAAGGATGTATGCTTGTCCGCTTATGAGAACACGGTAGTATATTCTTGCAACACCATATATGCAACGGTCTCATCCTTACACATATATGGTTTAGGCTGATCCCCTTTCGCTCGTCACTACTAAGGGAATCTCATATTTGATTTCTTTTCCTTTGTTACTTAGATATTTCAGTTCGCAAAGTGTCCTCTCGAATTATCGAGTAATGTGGATTTGCCACATTGGGTTCCCCCATTCGGAAATCCTGGAGTATAACGCTTCTTGGCAACTTCTCCAGGCGTTTCGCACGCCTTGTGCGTCCTTCATCGGATGATCAAGTCAAGGTATCCACTTTATGCCTTTTTGTAAATTTATTCCTTTCTCTTTTGATTATATTTTGGTATGAATTAAAAATTGGAATCATAAGTTTTTAAATTGCTTTAAATCTTTTTGATTTTCAATTCTTAAATTGTTTTGAATTAACGTTTTGAATTAAAAAACTCCTCTAAAATTACGGTTTAATTTATTTAAGAGATAAATCTCTTAAATTTGTTATATATAATTTTAGTCTTTTCTTCGACTAATCTTATATTTTTCTTATTAGATTTTGTAAATTTTTTTGGAATATTAATTGCTTTTTGATTATGTTAAGGAGCAAACACTTTTTAAAAGTGCTGGGCTATTTTATAAAAAAAATTAAGGAAGTCAAAACTATTTTTAAAAATAATTTTTATTGATTTAAAGCGGTTTTTTGATAAAATTAAAGTATATTTTTTATTATGAACAAAAAAATGATTTTAAATTGAAAAAAAATTGCAGAAAAAATTTATTCAGAGATCAAAGAGAATCTTTCAAAACACAATAAAAAACCTTGACTTTGAGTAATTCTTGTTTGAAATAATCCATCAAGCATTTCTTATATAAATCAAAAAAGAAAATTTGCTGAATTTGTTTGAATGAATTTTTTACTTAAACATTTTGATGAAAATGTCTCGGAAGATATTTTAATATCTGAAATAAAAGATTTTAATTCAAGTGATGATATAGATTGATTCATTGTTCAGCTTCCCTTGCCTAAACATATAAATGAACAGAAGATAATTGATTTGATTGATCCTAGGAAAGATGTTGATGGATTTACAAAAGAAAATATCTGAAAACTATTCTTGTGAGAAGAAAACTGACTGATATCATGTACCCCAAAATGAATAAAAAAACTTCTAGATGAATATGAAATTGATTTAAAATGAAAAAATGTAACGATCATATGAAAAAGCAACATAGTATGAAAACCCCTTTCACTTCTTTTTATTAATCATGCAGCTACTGTTACTGTTTGTGATATTCATACAAAAAACCTATCTGAACATACTTTAAAATCAGATATTGTAGTGTCTGCTGCAGGAGTTCCTAATCTGATCAGGAAAGAAATGATAGCTTCTTGAACTATAATCATTGATGTTGGCTTTAATTTTTTGGATGGAAAAATTGTTTGAGATTGTGATTTTATATCCCTAGAAAAAGAAAATTTCATAACACCTGTTCCTGGCTGAGTCGGACCGATGACAGTCGCCATGTTGGTTGAGAACGCTTATTTAGCCTTTTTAAATAAAAATGAAAGAAATAATTAAATTGTTGATTACAATATTTCTAATGATTTCAGCTTTTTTCATTGGGATATGATTTAATGATTCTGTAAATCAGAAATTGATAAAAGAACTGGAAAACAAAAAATATAATGTGACCATAACGATAACAAAAGATAAGGTTAAAGTTGAAAAACCTGATAATATAAATGTAATTGTAGAAAAATAATTACATTAAAATTTTTTCCTTAGATTTTCATAATTTCTCTTTTGAATATATTATCTATCAAACAAAAAAATAAACCCTCTTGGAAGGTTTATTTTAAAATATACTTTTCTAATTTAATCTGCATAAATATATCATCTAATACTTGGATCGTTCTTGCTTACTTTTCTCACTGTAACTTCATTGATTCTTCTGTAATTCATATCTTTAACTATAATATAATCTCATTCTACTCAAGCCACAAGTCAAACATGTCAATAATAAGGATTATATCAGGCTCATCTAAAAGAAATAATTGCTCAATTAGCGGGTTCGGATCAAGTTGGAACTCAAACAGCTTTAGCATTAGTTAGCCATTGTCCAGCATTACCTCTCCATGTTACATTTTTATGGTTGGCAACATAGTAAGTACAATTTCACCAAGCAAATTTATTTCATTTTCAAGTGTATGCAACGCTATATCAACTTTTCAATGCAGTTTTCGGAGTATTTTTTGTTGGAGTAGTCTTAACTAAATATTTTGGCTTAGCAGCTTCTTTTAGCTTTTTTTCTTCTATTATAATTGGCTTTGGTGGCTCGGGTCTTTTTGCACCAGGCAAAATCAATTGTTGACCAATTTTTAATTCTTGCGACGCGTCTAATTGATTTTGTTCTAATATTGCTAATTTATCTACTTTGAACTTTGAAGATATTGAGTCTATTGTTTCTCAAGAAACAACATTGTAGGCTATTCAAGAAACTGGTGGGATTCTAATGGTATCACCTGGTTTTAAGACTTTATTCTTGGAAAAGTCATTTGACCACAATATCGAATCTATACTAACATGGAATTTATCGGCAATGTATCATAAGTTGTCTCAATTTTGTATAGTGTAATATACGAGATTATTAATTCAACTTGTATCCCTTGATTCTTCAATTATTGATCCAGGTTTTACGAATCAGGTTTCGTTCGAAAATATTTTATTTGTCTGACTTTCAGAGTCTCAATCATACGCTTGTATGATTGTAGATTCATCGTATGTTCATACTGCCAATTCCTTATCTATTCAGATTGCTCAGAATGACGGATATATTGGAAGTATAAGAACTATAATTAAAGAGAATAATTTAAATTTTTTTAATATACCTAATAGACTTTTTCTTTTGAAATGTGCTGAATTTCTAGAATGTCTTTGTAAACGTGCCTTAATATTGATTTTTAAATTCATCAAAGAATGTTAATAATAAAAACAAATTAAGTTTACCCGGAAAATTCATTCCTATAAACTTAAAAATGTATTATGCTATACTAATTACTTCAAATTTTGTTTTTAATGCTCTGAATCATTTAGTTCTAGCATATCTTTTTTTAGATTTCATTTTAAAGACATTAACTTTTTCATCTTTAAAAGTTTCTAACATTTTAAGTTCAACACTGACATCAGTTAAAACTGGTGTACCTATTTTTGTGTTTTTACCATCTAAATCAGAAACTAGAAGAGGATTAACTTTCATTATAGATCCTAATTCTTGATCTTGATGATCTACATCAATTATATCTCATGCTTTCACAATGAATTGATTTCAACCTATTTCTAAAACTGCTAACATATATATCGTAAATTAATTATAAGTTTGATTATATTGTATTTTTTATAAAATCAAGTTTTTTGGGGTTTAAGGCTTAGATCTTAGGATTTGCTTAATTCACTAAATTCTCAACTCTAAACTCTAAAGTGGTTTGATCTTATTGATTTCTCTTTTGTTCGAATCCCTAATATCCAGTTGTTTATTTTTATGGCTCTAGAATGAGGGATTCGGTCCTCAATCGCCGGAGCCGGCTGTGAGCCGAAAGCCAGAACCTACTGGCTTTCTAAATTTTTTTCAAAAATTTACTCTTTTATTCGAATCCCTAACATTCCAGTTGTTTATTTTTAT
>CAYWJC010000267.1:0-3350 GCA_964458505.1 uncultured Candidatus Peribacteria bacterium
AATAATTTTTTAAATTATTTTTTAATCTTATCCTTCAAAAAATAAAATTCGTCTTTCAAATCTTTTTCTAAATTCTTTATATCATTTTTTATGTTTTTGAACTTGCTTTGTCTGCCCCTGTTGAATAAATTCATAAAGTCATTTTTATAGTTTTCGAGCATTCATTTTTTCCCTTCATATTCCTTTTTCGAAGACATATTCCTAAGATATAATATTCATGCAATAAGTCACAATCTCTTTGCTATTTTTCAGAAAATATTTCATTTTTTTTGTTTTAGAACATTTCTTATGGCTATAATTCAAAAAATACCTCAAGCCAAAAAAACTAGTCTTTTAAATATTCAAATTTTTCAATATTCTAAACTATGTTCTTTTATGTAATCTTCATAATCTTTTCTATCTTGAAATTCTTTTTCTTCTGCCTCTATCTTTCAATCTTTTTCTTTATAATAAATTACTTTATACATAATATTGTTGATTAGAAATTATTAATTTTTTGAGTTTAATATAAATTCAAAAATTTTGTTCTGTATTTTTTTTCAAGTTTTTCAAAATCAATCTAAGAATAACAGATTTAAATAAATATCTTTTATTAAAAGAGATTTGTCTTTACAATTAGATTTAAAACTTTCCAATTTTTTAAGGGAATTAAAATTCAATTTTCTAATTGACTTTTTTCATGATTTTCCATTTTCAAAATATATTATTTTTCATTTGAACATATTTAAAAAAGTTAATTATTTTTTTCCGCTTTTCTTTTCTTATTATAAATTTCAGATGTAATGTTTTTTTCTACGAGCTTTAGATTTTCTGAAAAATCATATTCAGGATGACTTAAAATAAATTTGTTATATGCTTTTGAATTGCTAAATTTTCTTTCAATCCTTTTTTCTACTCAGTCTATTTTTTTATAAAAAGAAACTTTTGCTTTGAACATAGTTTTTCATTATTTAAATATTTTAAAACCATATATTATACTTATCGATTACTATAAAATCAAATATTTGATAAAAAAATTTTAAAATATCTAACTTATCATTATACTGAATTTAGCTATTTTAATTAATATATGAAAATAATCGTTTGATTGTGAAATCCTTGATCAGAGTATGTGAACACAAGACATAATGTCTGATTTTTATTTTTGGATTTTTTAGTTCATTCATGGAATTTTGAAGCTTTCAAAGCTTCAAAATTTAAGGCCTTGATTTCGGAATGAAGCCTTAATTGAGAAAAAATAATATTGGTAAAACCGATGACTTTTATGAATTTAAGCTGAGAAGCTATTTCAGGCATCGTTAACTTCTATAAAATAGATTTTAAGAAAGATCTTATTGTTGTTTTTGATGATATGAGCATGGAATTTTCAAAATTAAGATTTAGGTCTAGTTGAAGTGCAGGATGACATAATGGAATAAAATCTATTATAAATTGTCTGTGAAACGAAGATTTTTCAAGGATAAAAATCTGAGTAGGATTGGATACGAAATACTCTGTTTCTGATTGGGTATTATCAAAGTTTAAAAAAGAAGAATTGGATATCATAAAAAATGATATTTTTCCTAAAACTTTAGTTTTATTGAATGATTATTTATTAAGCTAACAAAAAAATGGAAAAAAATGAAAAATCCAGAGAAGACGATAGAAAAGAATTATCTGAAAATGAAAAACGAAAATTATTAAAAGATAAGATTTCAGAGAAGATAAAAAAATTAAAAGAACTTATCAAATCCTTGTGACTTAATAATTTGTGAGATTTGATGAAATTTCTTGATAATGTAGAATTATCGATTGATTCTTTGAATTTTGGTGAATTTGAGAATGCTATAAAAAAAATTCAAGATGAAATAATAATTTTAATAGAAAAAGATAATAAATTGAAAGCTGATGCAAAATTAAAATTTGCAATGCTTTTTAATGGAGATGACAATACCTGATCCGATAACTCTTGAGACGACAATCAATTTGCTTACTTATAAAAAATATGATAGAATCATCAAATAAAAATTTCAAGTTCAGGCAATGTATTGAGGAATCCTGATTATCATTCGCTGAAAAATATGATATTTGAAATATTTTTAATTGCTTAAGCGATGAAAGAAAGATTCAGATAATTGATAATTGGCCTCATTATCTTGATCAGATATTGAAAATAAGAAGTGAGACCGATGATAAAAGGAAAGAAAATATCAGAAATGCTCTCAATAATATCAATAATATAGTCAATGAGGCTATCTTGAGACAAAAAGAATCTGAAGCAAAAAAAGAGAAACTTGAAAAAGAAAATAGGGAGATTCAAAGAAATGCACAAATATATGACCAAATGAAAAAAGCTAATGATTTACAATCTTTAATTAATAAAACACATGAGTAATTCAAATTATAACGAACAAATTAAAATGAATGTCCCGAATTTTTTAAGATTTCAAAAAATTCTAGGATCTAACAATGAAATAATAACAAATCTTGAAACAACTTTAAAAAAAGTATATGATTTATGACTTTTAGAAAAAATTGGCAAAAATATAAATTATGAACTTTGATTGTGTTTACTTATAGATCAAGAAATAGATCAAAAGAAGCTAAAACAAATAATAAATACATTTAATTATAAATAATAATGAGAATATCTAGACAAAGAGAAACTGAGCTTGAACATTTTTATGCGGATTTCAATCCAAACAATAAACCATTCTTAAAATTAACTACATTAAAAACAAAAAACCATCTAAGTTTGGTTTTGGATTCTGAAAATAAAATCAAAAGAAATTTTTTAAAATGTATAAGAAATTGAGAAATCAAAGATGCACTTTCTATATTTGAAAAATATAAAGATAAAACTGATTTTGATTCAGTGATAGAAAAAAATCAGGTAGATATAATTTTTGAGTTCAAAAAGCTTTTTCAATGAGAAACAAGATTAAGATTTACACAAGATGTGGAGTACTATATCGATTTTGAAACAATCCGCTGAGCTTATGATAACTTCTGAACTCCTGATATGCTTGATCCTATTATAAAAGATAAATTTATTTTACTTTTAAAAAAATGATCATCCAATGCTCGAAAACTTTTAGAAACATTTGGTGAAATTGATTTCAAAAATGAGATAAAAGAGGTTTTTTTAAGTTTACTGGGCTCTGTGATTAAATTGGATTGTTCAATTGCAATAAAAAATGAGTTTTGATGACTAATTAATTTTGATGAAGAAATAAGGAAAAAAGAAAAAAATATAAAGAAAATTTTTATTAAATCAGGAAAAGATTTGGAAATAGATTTAATGAGAAGTTTTTTAGAAAATTTTTGAAATATAATAGATCTTGAATCTGAAATAAAATATTTATTTTTAT
>CAYWJC010000268.1:0-1847 GCA_964458505.1 uncultured Candidatus Peribacteria bacterium
AATCCTTGCGCAAAACAAGGCTTACCGATGCGGACGCTTTCGGATTGGATGTGGAAATAAATCTTTACGGTAAAAATAAAATTGCCATGATGTCATTTGAGGAGAAATTTGGCATGATTGTTGAAAGCAAGAAAATTTTCGAAACATTGAAAAGTATTTTTGAATTGAACTGGGCAGCACTTGCTTCGCGCAATAAGAAAATTGAATCTCAATGTGAAAAAGAGGAATAAATAAAATAGTGATGAGAAGTTTATAAAATTAAAAAGGATGCTTCTTGCATCCTTTTTAATTATTTGATACACCCTACCCTTAAAGTGTGTTTTAAGATTATTGCTTGAAAATTACGCGAACAGTTTTGGCTGAAATAGTGCCTTCATTGAATTTTCCAAATACTTTTATTTTATCTCCAACCTCTATATCTGAAATTAAAATATTGTTCCAATTCTTATTTAATATTCGCATTCCATCAGTAAATTTTGCAGTATAAGTCTTTTCTCTGTTTGAAAAAGTTATTGAATTTTTCGTGATTCCACTTACTCTTCCAGAAAAAGATCTACGACTTTTATGATTCTTTTCATTTAAATTCGAGCTTTTTGATCGCAGAATCTTCTCCTGATGAGATCTTTGAATCCCGATAGGTTTTTCAGTGTTGGCGCTTGCATCTAATATTAAGCCGGAGGCTCCAATAGCTAGTGTCATTCCTGAAATTGCTAAAGCTTTGCGTACGTTCTTTTTCATTTTATTTTTTTGTTACTTATTAAAAGTGCAACATAAGATTGCACACAAAAACTGATACGCTCGTCTTTGGAATTTTTTTCAGATTTAATTTGAAAGTTTGATTTTTAACTAGTGATTGGCTATAATCATGTATGAGTTAAAAGTTAGCTTAAATGTTAAAAAGGGCTCTAATATAACAAACTTTGAATTTAAAAGCATGGATTACAATCAGTTACTAGAAAAGGCTAAAAATAAAATTTTAAATATTTCTAAAATACAAAAAATTTCTATATTTTTTTTACTCTTGGCTATTTTTGGTTTGGGAATTTACATCTATAACCCAAAAAAGAAATTGCTTGAAATGCGCAATTCACAAAGAAGGAGCGATGTTGTGAATATTTTAAATGCTGTTTATAAGTATGAAAAAGATGGCGGGGATATTTCTTTCATAGCATCAACTCCTACGATGGTTTGCAGACAGGAGGCTATTTCTTGCGAGGGTTTTATGAATTTAAATAATATTATAAATAAGGAAAGTGAGTTTTTGTCTGAGATTCCGAGCGACCCAAATTTGGAAGACCAAAATTCTTCTGGTTATCTGATTTGGAAGTCTAATAACGGAAGACTTAATGTCTCAGCGCCCCTGGCTGAAAATAGGGCCGTTATTACCTTGAGTAAATAATAAAGTTTATTTTTTGCAATACTTTTCAACTTTTTGGACTGTAGAAATTTTTTATGTTTGATCTGAATCCTCATCAAAATTTTAAAGAAATAGGATTTATTTTGAGTTCCATTAAGGGCACTTCTTATTTTGGAATTTTTATTCTGTCTATTTTTGTAAGTTTCATTGTTCCTTTGCCGGAGGCTGTAGCTTTGGTTTTATTTGGATTTATTGGTGCTACTACGGAATTGAATATCTTCGTTATTTTTTCAGTTGCATTTATGGGTTTGATACTCGGGGATAATTTGCTTTATAGATTGAGTTTTCTTGGAAATGATTTTGTGAAAAGATTTGATAGAAAAATGCGCAAAAATAAATTGATTAAGTATGAAAATATGGTAGTTGATAATGTTTTCAAAACAATTTATTTTTTAAGATTAGTGGCAGGAGTGCGTTTTTTTGGCCCAGT
>CAYWJC010000269.1:0-3880 GCA_964458505.1 uncultured Candidatus Peribacteria bacterium
AAATTTTGATAGTGATGATATTGCTTTGCCCAATTGGATAGAAACACAAATAGATTTTCTTGAAAAAAACTCTCAAATTGATGTTTGTGGTGCAAATATAAATTTCATAGATAAAGAATGAAAAAAAACATTGCGTCTGAAATATCCCGAAAAAGACAAGGATATTAAAGCATCTTTATATTTTATAAATCCATTTGTTCATAGTACTGTCGTTATTAGAAAAAATTGTTTAGACACAATATGATTTTATAATGAAAAACTAAAAAATGCTGAGGATCTAGATTTATGGTTCAGGCTTTATGATAAAGGATTCAAATTTCATAATAATCAAAAATATCTTGTGAATTATAGAGTTCACTGAGCAAATAGCATCATAAAACAAAGAAAAGAAATGATAGAAAATACTGTGATCTTATTGAAAAAAAATAATTTTTTCAAAAAAATAAGCTTTAATAAAATTGCAATAAAATTCTTTATCATTAGTTTCATAAAATACTCTTATGTTATTTTTTTAACTAATCTTAAAAATAGAATCTCAAAATAACATTTATATTATTTTAAAAATTTGAATTATTTTTAAATTTCATATAATTATGTGGCTTTTAATTAAATAAATAAAGTTTTATGCAAAGTATAGTAAAAAGAATTAACCCTTATACAGTTGAACTAACAATAAAAGAGAGCTCAAAAGAGTTTGAAAGATGTAAAGAAAAAGTTATTGAAGAGATAAGCGAACAAGCTTCTATCAAATGATTTAGAAAATGAGCATCAATTCCAGTTGAAATCATTGCAAAAAATTATTGAGATGATTTTATCGACAATCAAGCTACTGATAAGTTGCTTAATGAGGTATATCAAAAAGCTCTAAGAAAAGAAACAATAGTTCCAACTTGACCAGCAAACATCAAAGAATTAAAATCAAAAACACCTTTTGAGATAATCCTTGAAGTTGAGGTATTACCAGAAATTGAGGTTGACGAGAAAAAAATAAAAAAGATCAAGATCAAGAAAAGTTCAGTGAAAGTTGAAGCAAGTGAAATTGACCAAGCAATATCTGAAATCGAAAAAAGATTTACAACTTTTGAAATTGTTGAATGAGCTCAAATAGAACTTTGAGACAAAGTTACAATTGATACTATCGGTTTTGATAAAAAATGATGAGTGGAAATTCCTGAAACAAAAGTTAATGCATTTCCATTGATAATAGGTAGTGGATCTTTCATTCCTTGATTTGAGGATAAAATGATTTGAGGCAAGGTTTGAGATGTTGTGGAGTTTGAAATAACCTTCCCTGCAGATTACCATTCACCTGATTTCGCTTCAAGAAAAGTATATTTCATGACTACTGTCTTTAATATAGAAAAAGCAAAAAAACCTGAATGGAATGAAGAATTTATTGAAAAATTAAGATGAACTAAGACTGATTTTGAATGATTCAAAAAAATTATCGAATCTGAAATATTTCAAGAAAAGGAGTATAGATCAAGATTAAAAGATGAAGAAAGTTTATTAGAAGAATTGACAAAAATTTCGACAATTGAAATAGGTGAACATCTTCTGGAACATGAAATCGATAGGATATATAAGGAACAAGAAGACGATATTCATTCAAAATGAATGAATATGTGACATTATCTTGAACATATCAAAAAAGACAAAGAAACCTACAGACAAGAAATAATCAAACCAGAAGCTCAAAGAAGACTTAAGGCTGAACTTATATTAGAAAAACTGAAAAACATCATTGAAGTTAATATTGGAGAAGAAGAAATAAATTCTGAAATCGAAAAAATATTATCACAATATCAAAACTTAGATGTACTGGAAAAACTAAGAGCAAAATTGATTCCTTGAGATTCTTATTACGAAGATATCAAAAATAGATTGAAATACAAAAAGATAATCGATACATTTTTTGAATAGATAAAAAAAGAAGCATTAATGCTTCTTTTTTTATCTATTCAAAAAATGTATCGATTATCTTTTTGTATTTCAATCTATTTTTGATATCTTCGTAATAAGAATCTCAAGGAATCAATTTTGCTCTTAGTTTTTCCAGTACATCTAAGTTTTGATATTGTGATAATATTTTTTCGATTTCAGAATTTATTTCTTCTTCTCCAATATTAACTTCAATGATGTTTTTCAGTTTTTCTAATATAAGTTCAGCCTTAAGTCTTCTTTGAGCTTCTGGTTTGATTATTTCTTGTCTGTAGGTTTCTTTGTCTTTTTTGATATGTTCAAGATAATGTCACATATTCATTCATTTTGAATGAATATCGTCTTCTTGTTCCTTATATATCCTATCGATTTCATGTTCCAGAAGATGTTCACCTATTTCAATTGTCGAAATTTTTGTCAATTCTTCTAATAAACTTTCTTCATCTTTTAATCTTGATCTATACTCCTTTTCTTGAAATATTTCAGATTCGATAATTTTTTTGAATCATTCAAAATCAGTCTTAGTTCATCTTAATTTTTCAATAAATTCTTCATTCCATTCAGGTTTTTTTGCTTTTTCTATATTAAAGACAGTAGTCATGAAATATACTTTTCTTGAAGCGAAATCAGGTGAATGGTAATCTGCAGGGAAGGTTATTTCAAACTCCACAACATCTCAAACCTTGCCTCAAATCATTTTATCCTCAAATCAAGGAATGAAAGATCCACTACCTATTATCAATGGAAATGCATTAACTTTTGTTTCAGGAATTTCCACTCATCATTTTTTATCAAAACCGATAGTATCAATTGTAACTTTGTCTCAAAGTTCTATTTGAGCTCATTCAACAATTTCAAAAGTTGTAAATCTTTTTTCGATTTCAGATATTGCTTGGTCAATTTCACTTGCTTCAACTTTCACTGAACTTTTCTTGATCTTGATCTTTTTTATTTTTTTCTCGTCAACCTCAATTTCTGGTAATACCTCAACTTCAAGGATTATCTCAAAAGGTGTTTTTGATTTTAATTCTTTGATGTTTGCTGGTCAAGTTGGAACTATTGTTTCTTTTCTTAGAGCTTTTTGATATACCTCATTAAGCAACTTATCAGTAGCTTGATTGTCGATAAAATCATCTCAATAATTTTTTGCAATGATTTCAACTGGAATTGATGCTCATTTTCTAAATCATTTGATAGAAGCTTGTTCGCTTATCTCTTCAATAACTTTTTCTTTACATCTTTCAAACTCTTTTGAGCTCTCTTTTATTGTTAGTTCAACTGTATAAGGGTTAATTCTTTTTACTATACTTTGCATAAAACTTTATTTATTTAATTAAAAGCCACATAATTATATGAAATTTAAAAATAATTCAAATTTTTAAAATAATATAAATGTTATTTTGAGATTCTATTTTTAAGATTAGTTAAAAAAATAACATAAGAGTATTTTATGAAACTAATGATAAAGAATTTTATTGCAATTTTATTAAAGCTTATTTTTTTGAAAAAATTATTTTTTTTCAATAAGATCACAGTATTTTCTATCATTTCTTTTCTTTGTTTTATGATGCTATTTGCTCAGTGAACTCTATAATTCACAAGATATTTTTGATTATTATGAAATTTGAATCCTTTATCATAAAGCCTGAACCATAAATCTAGATCCTCAGCATTTTTTAGTTTTTCATTATAAAATCATATTGTGTCTAAACAATTTTTTCTAATAACGACAGTACTATGAACAAATGGATTTATAAAATATAAAGATGCTTTAATATCCTTGTCTTTTTCGGGATATTTCAGACGCAATGTTTTTTTTCATTCTTTATCTATGAAATTTATATTTGCACCACAAACATCAATTTGAGAGTTTTTTTCAAGAAAATCTATTTGTGTTTCTATCCAATTGGGCAAAGCAATATCATCACTATCAAAATTT
>CAYWJC010000270.1:0-3342 GCA_964458505.1 uncultured Candidatus Peribacteria bacterium
CATTAACTGCTTTTAAATAATTATAATCAACATCATAAAGATCTGTAGAATCTTGCACAAACTGTCAGAATTTAATATTTTCGACATTGGTCGCATCAAAAAGGAATTGGGAATCTTTTGCGTTTTGAACATTATCTCATATGACATTTTCAATATTTTTCAGGTCAAGATTTTTATTTGGAAACCCTAATTTAAATTTTTCAAACTCATTTTGAAAATAATTAGTATCCCTGTTTTCCAAAATATTTTTAATTTTTTCATAATATTCTTCTTTGGAATACTCTTTATTATAAATGCAGTAAGATTTATTCCTTAAATTCACACAAAAAAAACAATCATGACATCATTCACAATTGCTTAAAAAATAACTATTTGAGCAATTGATAGATTTTACTACATAAAAACAAGAATTACATTTTAAAATATCAGTACACTCATAACAAACTGAACTTTTTATACAAAAAAGACAATCTACGCACTCATTTGATTCGGTTATTCTTTTTCAATACATGCAATTTTCAGTATCCGAACAACTAATTATCAAATATCCGTCCTTACAATGAAAAACTTGATTTGTAAAATCACAATTAACACAAGAATTATCAACATAAACACTTAATCTGGGAACATCATTTTGAAGCTGTTTAAACTGTTCAAAAAATCATCTAGAAAAATCAAAATGTCTCCCGTAGTCTTTTGGATCCCATCTATCTGACCACCATTCATTTTGTTCATAAACTTTGTAAGGTTTGTCTGGAGAATAAATTGAAATGATTTGCTTTCATGAAAGATCACATTTTCTATGATACAGTTTTCTTTCATTTCTGAAAGAAAGCCTTCTTTGTTGGCGACAATCAGGACAAAGAGTTGGAGTTGGAATCTGATATTTTATAGAATTAAAGATTGGAGAAATTTTATCATAAAATTCTAAATCCTTGTCAGTGATAACAAAGTTATTCTGACAATGTCTACAGATTTTCGTTTCAATGATTTTTTCTGACATAAAAATACGATTAATAATAAATTAAATTTCACTATCAATATTTTTAAGCTCCTTAACTTCATCCTATCTAGATGTCTTTGGTCCGGATGTCTTTTTGGGATTGGAAGAGAATTTTTTTTATAAAATTCTAATTCTTCTTTTATTATTCTGTAAGGCTTATTTGATACCTCACACTTCAGAATTCAGTTTAGAAGTTCTTTGATATTTTTTTCTGCTATTTCTTTGGTAACTTTATCCTCAACATATTGTGATATATCAAGTGGTTCATAGAATTCTCAATTGTATCAATTTTGTTTTTCATAGTCTGACCAAGTAAATCATTTTTTTACTGCTTGCTCTTTTTCAAGCGGATAATAATCTTGTGCAATTGTTTCATTATATCAAAATGGGGATATGGAAGTTGGGAAAAATTCTCACCATTCTCATGTTTTTTTCATGTGTTCAATGATTTTTGGGACAATCTCCTCATATTGCTCTTTTGTGTATTGTTTGTTCAAGATACAATAATGAGCATTTTTTAATCATACGCATCAAAAACAATTTGTGCAACTTTTTGAAAGGAATGCGCTGTATAATACATTTAAACATTCTGACCAAGTACAAAATGAAAAATTAACTCTGCTAGATCTTTTTCAAATTGCAATTCACTCATATAAAAGACTTGAATTGTCTCACCAAGAAAAAATATCATAACAATCTGCAGAATCTTGCATCCTTTCACAATATTTGCTATCTTGCATATTTAAAGCATCCCTACATTCAATGCAATTTGAAGAATTCATGATATGAGCTCAGCTGCATTTTTCAGATCCGATTATTGTATTTAATTTTTGAAAATCTATACCAGACATCCATTCAAAATATTGATTATCAAAATCTTTTTTAATTTCTTTATCGACAAGTTCTTTATATTCTTTCTCGGAATAAGAAATATTCTTAAAATAAAATTGTTTATTATTAAGATTGGAACACATGTAACAGTTACTGCAATTATTGCAATTAAAAAGGAAATAACTATCTCTGCAATCATTTGAATACAATGAATAAAATAATCAAAAACATTTTGAACAGCTTATGGATTTATAGCATTTTTCAGAATAATAAACAAATGTACAGTCAATACAATCATTTGAAAAGCTTGTTTTTGTGCTGTAATAAACATTCTTAGAAACCATGCTATCAAATGTTAGATAACAATTTTTTAAATCTCCAGCATAATTATTATAGAAAGAATTTTCGTTATTATTTCCTCTGAATATAGAATTTTTTGGGACGTTATTTAAGAGTGTTGAAAATTGCTTAAAAAAAGTTTCTGAGAAATCAAATTCTTGAGCATAATCATGTGCACTCCATTTATCTGAATACCAAACTTCAAAGTCGTACACTTTAATGGGTTTATCTGGAGAATAAATTGAAATAATTTGTTTTCAGGTAAAATCACATTTTTTATGATATAATTTCCTTTCATTCCTAAAAGATAACCTTCTTTGATTCCTACAGTCAGGACAAAGATTTGGGGTGGGAATCTTAAATTTTATAGAATTAAAGATTGGTGAAACTTTATCATAAAATTCTAAGTCCTTGTCAGTTATATTAAATTTATTCTGACAATGCTTACAAGTTTTGGTTTCGATGATTTTTTCTTGCATAATTATAAATAATAAAATAAATAACTTGTCAATATAATATCAATTTATTTTAAAAAAATAAAAATAATTTTAGTTATAAAAAAATATTTGCATTAATAAGCCTATTTTGATATAATAATTTTGTTGAAAAAATTTTACAACTAATGTATTTAAATATGACTTTAGAAGAACAATTATCATTCTTATGATTTTCTTCAAATGAAATAAAAGTCTATATTTCACTTTTGAAATCAAGCGGAAATTATGTTAGTCAACTTTCAAAGGATACAAAAATTGAAAGAGTAAGTCTTTACTACACTCTAGATTTATTGAAAGAAAAATGACTTATTCAATTTGTAATTAAAAATAAAATAAAATTTTTTCTTCCGGAAAAACCTGAAAAAATAGTAAATGTTTATAAAGAAAAGCTCAACATAGCTGAAAATATTTTGCCAGGACTTAAAATGCTTGAAAACACATCATTAAACAAACCAAGTTTTAAATATTTTGAATGAATAGACTGAGTAAAAGAGGTTTTAAAGGAAATATTTGAATATAAGGAAATTAAAAGTTATGCTAATTTAAAGAATGCAATGGAATATTCAAAAAATCTCATTGACTCATATTTCTCAAAAATAATAAAAGACAAGATAAATTTCAATATTATTTTACCATACAACGACATAGTAATCGAATATTTAAATACAATCA
>CAYWJC010000271.1:0-5653 GCA_964458505.1 uncultured Candidatus Peribacteria bacterium
AATGGAAAATGTGGTTTTTTGGGTAATATCTTCATTTAGATATTCTATCTCTAAATCATTTACCGTCATGAAATATGTATTATTCTGGCTTAAATCGTACTTCTCGTACAGTAGTTCCTCAATTTCTTCTATTTGAGCTTCTGAATGATTGAGAATTTTAACTTTTCAATCTGAATAGTCTAGAATTATAGTTTTCATACAAAAAAATTATTAGATGATAAACAATCATGATCTAATAATTTTTTTGGGATTTGTAAGTTTAAGATTTATTTTATCTTAACATAATGCAAATATTCTGTAACACTATCTTGTTTGAAATTTCTGTTAGCATTTTTATCTGCTTTAAATCTTTGATATTTCTTTTTGAAAAAATCATAGTCTCATCTAGCGCTCATTACCTCCTTAATATCATCCAAGCTCATCAATCATTCATCGTTGTAGCTTAAGAAGACGTATTTGGCGTCTATATTATCTATAAGTTCTTTGAAAGCTCTTTTTACACCATCCCTACTGCAGTACCTAGATTTTTGATTCGAGCAATCCCGCATACCGGTAATGCCTCTTAATTTTGGTTTATCATATTTAGCAATAGTTTCTAGTACATGGTAATTCCCTGAATATTGCCTATGATTATAGGGAGGGTCCAAGTATACAACTTCATGGCTCGTATTTTTAATAAGTTCATTTATATTTTCATTAAATACATCATGGTCATGATCATTCAGGAAAAAATCAGCTGATTTAACGATTAATGGCTTTAATGCGGATTTCTTGAGTTTTTTTAAAAAAGCTCAATAAACTGATGCAGTATTAGCTACTTTATCAATGCTTTCCAATAAGCTTGCCTTAAGGAAATAATATTCATCATCGGATAATTTCTTCTCTTTTTTCCATTTTTCAAGGATTTGACTGATTGCATCACACTTCATCCCATTTTCATCGCTAAAATACATTCTTTCAAAGTCTTTACCTTTAGTTCAACCTAAACAGTAGTTCTTATATACGAATCCCTTTTTTCATTTTAAATCACTTAAATATTCGCAAACCATCATTTTCCTGTCACTTATGTCTGCAATTAATAAGTCTGGGATTATTTCAAATAATCCAGAAAAATGCAAATCGTGATGATTCTGAATATAATTTCTATTTAAAACAAAGCTATAATACTGTATATCATTAGCAATAACCTTGTGTCATTTTTCCTTGAAGTATCTACCCACTATTCAGGTTCAAGCAAAAAGATCAGAAAAAATGTAGTTTTTTTCTGAGACTACCGAGTTGATTGATTGTTCTAGGAATTGCAATAAGGATAGCTTAGAGCCGATGTAATTCATTTTAAAAGGTTTTAAATTGATTCTTATAGTATTCAATTTTTTTTATTTTCAACTAAATTTTAAATTTTTTCTAAATTCAATAGGATCATACCAAAAACATCCTTTACATCACAATTTTTCATCATACTGTAAATCTCATTTTACAACTGAGACTGGATATCATAATTTAGTTGCATCATATCTTTGTCATGATTTTTTGCATTCTTTGCAAAATTGTCTCTTGGCATCATTTGCCGGTTTACTCAAAGGTTGAAAATCTTCAATTTTTTGGGTTTTAGTATTCATTGTTTCAAGATTATTTTTCCTTCAATCCTTGTGGTCAGGTGCAGTTTTATAATCTCAACTTGTATGTGTTCCCAATACAATACATCTTTTATTAGTAATTTCATCAATGATATCTTTTCTAATTCATTGATTTAAATTAATTTTTGTATTGAATCAATTTAATCTTATCGCATCAATCCGATTTCAAGGCGTTATATCTTTTCTAACCTCTAAAATATATTTAAATTTAATTTTGGCAGATCACCTTCACCAAGGAAATCAGTTATCAAAATATAATGATGCATAATCTCACTTAAAATCTGTTTTATTTATCCATTTTGAAACTCAATTTTCATCAGGTTTTGCAAATTCCACAAACAAATCAAGTTTTGATTTTTTCTTTGTCATAATAAATAACTAAATAAATAAATCCTTAACCTCAACTTTCAATGCTTTTGCTAATAGCTCAATATTTTCGAGACAAACGTTTTTCTCTCCTCTTTCAATAATTCAGATATAAGTCCGATGAAGTTTGCAAATTTCAGCCAATCACTCTTGTGATAGTCACTGCTTTTTTCTTAATTTTCTAACTCTATCTCAGAATTTTGTTTTAATTCCCATATTTATTAAACAAAAAATATAGTCACCATTGTATATAATGATGACTATAAATCTACAGACTATAAATATCTATTATTTTAACTTGTATTTTCAGTTTCACAAAAAAATAAGCACCCCATCATCTCTACATTCCTGTAAAAGTCTATTAATAGTACTTTTAAAAGTTTTAGAATTATAAAGAGTATTTAATTTTATTTGTCTTAAATATAAATCATCTTGTAAATTAAACTCACTTTTGTGAAAATAATCTATTTGTACAGATTTTTGAAAAATGTATTTTTGGTTGTACTTACTCAAATAGATTTTTATCTTGGAAATATCAATTTCCAACGATTCTTGAGCTTTATCCAAATATTTAACATATTTATCTTTTATCATATGTTTAATAATTACTGATTTGTTTTCGAAATCAATATTTGAAAATTCAATTATATTATTTCTATCAACTCTTGTTAAAAGATAAATCATTAAATCTTCTTTTTGGGAATTAAGATACTCAATGTTATTGTTTACAAAATATAAATGAGATTTTTGTATATATTTCTTTTTTATAATAAATAAACTAAACTCATTTGTTAGTGATTCCATAAATTTAATTATGAATGTGCACAGAACATTATAACCTTTTAGATCGTAATTATCGTCTATTACTTTTAGTTTTGATCAAATTTTATCTATAGATCAATGTCCATAATGATTTCTTAGATTGACAAGATCATTTATTACATTTTCTATATCATCTTTTGCCCAGTTCCTTGGTAATAAATGCTTGTGTAAAGATTTGTTAAGGTATCATATAAAATTCATGTAGAAAATATTTTTATCTTTATCTCAAAAAATCTCACCGAGGATCTTATTAAGTGATTCATATTTAATATTATTTCAGGTTTTTATATCGCGACTATAAAAATTATCTGATAAAAATAGATATGATTCTGCGTTTAAATTTGTAAAAATATAACTTAATAGACTTTTTAATAGATATCTTATATACCCTTCCCAATGGGCATTGATAAGGATTATTCAAGATTTCAGAAGAATCTTTCATTTATTTGATAATTTTCCATTTGAAATCTCGTTATTCATTAAAATATTAATGTTATCTATCTCTTGTTTTCTCTGATACAAATTATCAAATAAAGTATCTATAATGTGTTGCATTTATTTATTATTAATTTCAAATGGCTTTTCAGATTCTTCAATTGCGTATTTAATTTTAGATACTGAGTTTCACTTTCATAATCAGGTTTTCTTGTCGAATTCGTTAGAATATATTACATCTTCAAATGCTCTTTTTACAGCCAAGTCACTTATTCTCACTTTATGTAAATTAATCAAAGCATCATAGTTGTTATATATAAATCACATTACATAATCATATACAGGTGGTGAAAATTTTCTCTTTCCCTTGCTAAATGGATATCTTCATAAAATCCTAGCTGCAAATTCAAATATCTTTAATATTTTTTTAATGTCAATAACCTCATTTTCATCTATTTTTTCTACTTCTCTATCTAGTATGTCTTTTATAGACTTTCATTTAATTTCTGATTCTTTGACTTTAAGTAAATAAAAACGTAATATTAATTCAAAATCTTTATATTCACTAAGATCCTTTACTTTAAGTCAGAAATAATCGAAACTACTAATTTGCTGAGCCAAATCCTCAAGTGATTCGTAAAATTTCACTGATTTATTTATAATATTATTATTCCTTAACTCTTGATCAGTTAATTTCTCAGAGTTACTATTTAATTTCCTAAAAATTGAATATTTCAATTTTTCATTCAAATCATTAAATACTATGGTTATTATTTCATAATTTTTAATTGAATTAATAATTTCCTCTTCAGTATCGAACTTTTTAAAATTAAAACTTTTTAATTTTTTTAAAAAAGTTCAAGCTTCTAATCATTCCAATTTTATTGATTTTTTATTATCAATTATAAATTCTTCCTCAAGTTCTCAAAAAAATTCTAATATTGTAGCTATTCTTTGGAGTCAGTCTATAATTTCATATGTATTATTTTTAGTATCGTGTGATAAAAAAATTGCAGGAATTGGAAGCCCTAAGATCATAGTTTCAACTAACTGGGATTTTTTTGTCAGATCCCACCTGTATTTTCTCTGATATATTGGTTTAATAATTAGGTTTCTAGATTTTCAGACAGTTTTATTGTTATACCAAAAAAGAAATTCCTCAATTTTTATTAGATTAATGGTAGTATTTATGTTTTGAAGATGAAATAATTTTTTATATTCGTTTAATATTTCCATATTATTTCTTAAAAATTAAAATGTACTCATGTTTAAAAATATAATAATCACTGCTTAATGCTCTATATCTCCATATTCATCAGCTACCGAGTTTTCATCTATTTCACTCCATATTCTTAACTATAACGGATTTTAGTTTTAATCAAGTTTTTTGAGCTTCTGCCATACATTGAAATCATAGAGGCACCCATTCACTGTTTCTATACATATCACCCATAATTATAGCTAAATATCATCATTTAACCAAAAGCTCTTTTCAATTTTCAATAACTTTTCTAAATTGTTCCAAGAAATTCTCTACTGAGCCCATATTGGATAAATCTTCTTTTAATTCGCTAAATTTTATAATATCATGATAAGGAGGATGTAATATCACCAAATTAACTCATTTAGATTTTTTATTTTCAAGATATGAAGAGATTTCATCTTTTACACTATCTGAAGAAGAATCTCAAGTAATAAATAACTTATTAATATCTTTTGAGTCTATTATTTCGTTTGCTCTATCTGTTAATTCTTTTTTTATATCTACTCAAATTATATTTCTTTCTAATTTTTCGCATTCAATAGCAGTTGTACTACTTCATAAAAACATATCGAGGACGTATTCTCATTTTTTTGTATATCTGCTTATGAGCTGATAGGCAATTTGAGGTACAAAATTTCCGTGATACATATTTGAATGTTTTCCACTTTTATCTCTCTCATTAATTATCCATAAACTATCAGTCCAAATATCTTCATATTCTTTCCACTTCTCCCCATTAATATCAATGTCGTTCATTTTTGGCATATAAATAATAATTCAGTTAATATAAAATAATAATGTATGAAAAAAATTGAAAAAACAAAGAAATTTTCCATATATACAAAGTATATATTTATTATTATTTTGCAAATTAAATTAAAAAATGGACTCACTACATCTAATAGATTTCTCCGTTTCGGTCGGAATGACATGTTAAAAAACAAAAGAATAGAGGGGGATTTTAATGGGGGATAAACGATGGTGACCAAGATCTTGAAAAGACAGAAGTTCAGGATGCCCTTGATTTTATACCCCCTTAAAGGTTTTGTTTACTTTTGGCTGCAAAAGTATAATAACTGAAGATGATTTGAAATTAATGAATGGTGAATAATGAACCCTACCGCCCCAC
>CAYWJC010000272.1:0-3631 GCA_964458505.1 uncultured Candidatus Peribacteria bacterium
TCTTCTGGAATATCAGCTCTTCACATAGCATCGATTTGAAATTTTGTAACCATCATAGATCAAAGAAGCGTCATGGAATCTTCTCAGATTTTTCATTTAGAAAGATTCACGATAAGAATTTTTTTATTATCCATTATCCATCTAAGAGAAAATGAATTTTTTGGTTGTCATAAAACATTTCTTAATATTGGATTTGAAAGAAATTGCCCTACTTTATTTAGGATCGGAGAAACGGCTTCAATCATTTGTTTTGGTTCTAATACCTCGAATTCTTGTTCCCAAAATCTTTGGATTATCGGATCTTCAATTTTTGAGATTATTTTTAATCTGTAAGACTTATTTGTCAACATTAAAGGAATCGACATTATTGTAGCATCCGGAATTTCAAGCAATGTTAAGATACAATTTCTTAAGATATGTTCAAGTCTTGGTCCCCAGCTATCGATCCACATTTTTTTAAAGATTCACATGACTCATGCGGCAACAAGAGGCCTTAATTCTTTTGCAACATTTTCAAACATATTGAATGCTATTGGATATTTATAATCCGAAGGGTCAAATAATATAACATCATTTGTCCTGTTTTTCGGGATATTTGAAATGATTGTGTCAGCCAGATCTCAATGTGGATCAATCAATGCAACTCATTTTCATTGACAGATATCATCATAAATCATATTCTCAAGTATGGTTGATTTTCCCATTCATGTTTTTCAGATAATATAAACATGTCTGGCTCTATCTATGGGAACTATTCAAAAATTATGCTTCACTCATCTGAAATTGGTAACTCAAATCGGAGAAATATCCTTATTTTCCTCTAAAATAGGCAAATTTTGTGGTGGTTCCAATGATTTTGTTGTAATCCAATTTATTCAGGGAGTTTGAACATATAATGTCGGTAAATGAACAAATCCAGCAAGTTCGGAACTATTCAAAATCAATTTTTCCGAATAAGCATTTCTTCAAAAGATATTCTGGTCATTTTTTTTGATTACATCAAGAACAAGTCAGTTTTGTCATGAAATGGAAAAAAAATTAAGAGCGGTTACAATTTCTTTTATATTAACTTTAGCTTCCAATTCACTATCTGTTTCGACTCAAATATTGACTGAAGTTGAATATCAAAAACCAGCAAGTTTTTTTGAAATTATCTGATTTTCAATTTCCTTTTCTTTAGATATCTTACTGTCTTTATGTTTTTTGTCTGGAGGAACAAGAAATCAAATTCATTTGAAGAAATAAAAAAAAGGTAAAGTTAAGATTTTTAGAAATTTATAATAATCAGACAGTAGAATCTTTTTAATATATTTCGGATATTTTGAAGATAGAATCTTAAGCTTGTTTTCATTTTTCCAATCTTCATCAGGAATCGGAGAAAAATTAATCTGTATGAAGCTTGAGCTTTTTCAAGATCATTTATTTAGAGCGCTAGTAATAGATGAAAATGGGTCAATATCTTCTTTAAAATCAGCAAAAGTTTTAATCGGAAAATAATAATCATTCAAAAGTTTAAGATTTCAGACAAAATTAGTTTTTTCAGTGTTTAAATAATCTTTAACTTCATTTATCTCAACATTTGGATAATGAGCATAAAGCTGATTTTCCAATAGATCTTTGTATTCTTTGTTTATAATGAAAAAGAAGTGAATCGCTCACTTGATATTTGCTATTTCAAAACTGAATTCAGGGCAAGTTATTTTCCTATAGCCGAAGAAACCTTTTTTGACCTCAAGGGTATTATGAAAAATGTTGAGTATCTGCTCGGCTATATATACTCATTTATCGTTGTTTCTATCTACGCTTATTTCAAGAATTACCTTTTCCATTTATTTTTAGTTAATCCTCACTCTCTAATCTTCTCCGTAAACTTGGAGATTTATTCCTATCATTAAGACAGGAAAGAATATATGGTGAAGTACGTTTTTTATTATATCTAAGATATATTATTGTCAAAAACATTTTTTGTCATTTCGAGTGCTTTTTTTTCTGAATCCAATTGGTTGTTTTCTATGATAGAACCCATCAAATGTCAAAGATTGCTTCATATCCTAATTTGATTATCTGTGATAACTCATTTTTGTTTTCAGATCATGAAATATCATTTTAGTTTTTCTCAATTTTTTAATGGTAAAGCAAAAATATTATCATCCGGAAGTGTTCAAAAAATATTTTTCGAATCTATTATTCAATTCAGATCCAGATTAATTTCATCTCAGGCTTTTTTATTGATAGCTCAAATATTAGGAAGTTTTGTATTGTATTTATAGTAAAAGAATCAATTGATTGCAGGATGGTTTTCAATAAAGATGATATAATCTGCTCAAAGTAGTCATTTTATGTAAATCATAATATCCATAAATCATTTTTCTCACAGCTTCGCAAGTTCATCGAGCTTATTGGTTGCATCATAAATCGACGCAAGCTCTTTATCTGAATCAAGAAGCCTTCTGTTTGTGAGTTCAATTACATATTTATAAATATTAATGGCATCAGAAGGATTTTCCTTTTCAAATTTCTTTAAATCTTCCTCGTTTAAAGAAAAAATTTCAGCTTCTCATAATGAAACAGCTTCCACATCTTTTTGATTTCTTCAAAAAATTACTCATTCTCAGACAATTGACCCTGAATGTGCTTTTCATATTTCTTTTTTCTCTCAATCGGAAGTGAAACCATAAATAACCAAGACTCCCGATTTGATAATATAAAGATTTGAATCTATTCAAGGAGAAAAAAGTATCTCTCAAGCTTTCAATAGCCTCTTTTTTTTCTTAAAATAAGAATCGAATTTTTCAAGATATGCAAAAATCGGATTCTTGCTTGGGATTGCAAGTTTGTCTTTAAAATCGCTTAAAGCTCATTTTACTTCGAATGGTTTATTGTCTTTTGTCTTATCGGATTTTTCAATTTTCTTTTTTATTTTTAAATCTTCTTTGCTCATATATTTGATATTATTTTTATTTTTCTTAATTCTTAATTAAATCTTTATCTCTAATTCTAGAATTAAATGTATCTTTTGAAATAAGTCATTTTTCATACAAAGTATCAAGGTATTTGTCCATTAAAATCATTCAATCTTGTCATGAGAGCTCAATTATAGAATAAAGCTGATGAATATTTCATGATATAATCAAACTCTTAACAGCATCAGTGTTAATCAATATTTCTCTTGCAACAACACGAGTTCCTGAATCTTTTTTTGGCAATAAAATTTGGCTAACCACTCAATTTAAACTCATTGCCAATTGGGATCTGATTTGGCTTTGTGCAGCACTTGGAAATGAATCTATGATACGATCGATTGTCTGAACGGTATCATTCGTATGTAAAGTCGATAAAACCAAATGTCATGTTTCTGCTAGTGTTAATGCGGCTGAAATAGTTTCAGGGTCTCTCATTTCTCAAACCATAATAACATCAGGATCTTCACGTAAAGCTGATTTGATAGCGCGGGCAAATGAGGTACAATGGGATCATATCTCCCTTTGATTTATAAGACACTTGCTACTTTTTAAATTAAATTCTATAGGATCTTCCACGGTTATTATATGTTTTTTAAAATTATTGTTAATATAATTCACCATTGAAGCTAGGGTTGTGGATTTTCAGCTTCATGTTGGTCATGTAACCA
>CAYWJC010000273.1:0-4601 GCA_964458505.1 uncultured Candidatus Peribacteria bacterium
CTCATGTTTTTCTCATGTGTTCTATTATACGAGGAACCAGTGTTTCATATTCCTGCTTAGTGTATTGTTTGTTGAGGATACAGTATTGTGAGTTACGAAGTCAGATGCATCAGAAGAGGTTTTTATTATTACTTATACAAGAATAGGAATATAAGATGTCAGAAACATTATTATAACATTCACATGAAAATAATATTCTTGATGCATTAGTTCAAACTATACAGGATTCATATGACAATTCTAAATTCCATCAGAAAAGATGTATATCCATAACCTTATTTGAACCATTTCTAAGTTCGGTCGAGTATTTAACATCTTCTCACTCCAAAATATCGAATGAACTCCTGACATTATTACTATTAAAAATATTATTTCATTCAGAATTGTCTGAATTTATTATATTTGAACATTTATAGATAGTGTTTTTAGATAAACTTATACCTTCTATGTGCAACTTATCTAAAGTGACATCTTTAAGCTTAAAATATTCTTCTTTTGAAAATTCAGTATTATTGATATGGTATTTTTTGTTTAGAAGATTCACTGATCAAATACAGTCATTACATCAAATACAGTTTTTCAAAAAATAAGAATTAGCACAATCAGTACAATCTTGTGAATGAAATATACTATGACATCATACGCAATTGGTGCACTCATAACAATTTTCAGATTTACTCGTATGCAGACAATCAACGCAATTAGAATTATTCTCAAAACCTATACAATAAAAACAATTTTCACCTTGTCATCAATTAAAACATAAGTAACAGTTTTTAAGATAAGATGCATTGTTTGAATAATCACTATTCTCCATATCTTCAACACTTACGGCAAAAACTGGAATAGATTTAAGAATTCAATTAAATTGTTCAAAAAATGACTTATTAAAATTAAAGTCTATTCCATAGTTCAGTGCGTTCCATTTATCTGAATACCAGCAATCTTTACAATAGACGCAGTTTGATTTATCAGAAGAAAACATTGAAATCATATCTTTGTTACAGAGTTTACACTTATTTTTATAAACTTTATTTTCATTTCTAAAACTCAGTCTTCTTTGCTGTCTGCAATCTGGACAAAGGGTTGGAGATGGGATTTCATATTTTACTCATGAAAAAATCGGAGAAATCTTGTCATAGAAATCCATATCAAGGTCAGTGATGTCAAAATTAGATTTGCAATATCTACAGATTTTGGTTTCTATTATTTTCTCTTGCATAATTTAACTACTCATTAATAATTAAAAAACCATTTTAGCCTTTCTAAATATCGTTGATCTTGATGTTTTTTAGGAATTGGTAATTTATGTCTCCTATAAAACTCTAATTCGGGTTTTACTATCCTAAATGGTTTTCATGATGTCTCACACTCGATAGCCCAATTGAGTATATCATCTGGAATTTTTGAAATATCATCTGGTAATTGTGATGCTTTTATTACTTTCTCAACTTTTGGAAATGGTGATTTATAACCTGACCAATTAAATCATTGTGACACTGCCTCATTTTCGGTTAATGGTTTTATTATTTGGCATACAGAATTATCATAACAATGTGGACTTAATTTCGAAGGGAAAAATTCTCACCATTCTCCAGTTTTTTTCATATGTTCAATGATTTTGGGAACAAGAATTTCATATTCTTCTTTTGTATATTGCTTGTTTAGGATGCAGTAAGCAGAATTACGAATACCAATACAGCCAAAACAATCATTAACACTATAATTACAATATGAAGAATATAAAATATTTGAAACTTCATTGAAAACTCCTACAGAAAAAAGGATATTTGAAGCATTGTTTCAAACTTGCTGAGAATAATAAATATTTGTAGCATTATTTCCGAATCATGTATAATCCATAGCAAGATTTACTGTTGGAACTTGCATTTTTTGGCAGTATCTGACATCTTGAGAACCTCTTACATGTCTGCTATAACTAACATTTTGACTATTAATTACATTTTCGCTGTCAAGAACTCTTTCAGACCCTATATTTGGAAGAGGTAATTTTACATATTTTCCATTATAAAAAGCTTCAAATTGATTTTTTTGATCTGAAATAGAAAGTGAGATTAAATTTTTAAGAGCTTCGAAATATTCTTCTTTTGTATATCATATGTTATAAATATGAAATTGTGCATTTGTTAAATTAAAACATCAGTAACAATCTGAACATCAATCACAAGTTAAAAGAAATCTAGAATCGCTACAATTTTTTACATCATATGAATGCTCAACATTGTAACATCCAGATGCAACAATGCACTCATAACAATTTTCAGAATCAATTATACCAAAACAATCCGTACAAGATTTAACCCTGACGATATCGACTGAATAAAGGGTGTCTTCTGAAGCATTGGCGCTGAAAGCTAAATAACAATTTTTTATCGCTGTACATGCATTGCAATAATCAGAATTTTCACAAAATGCAGAAGCCTTTGAAGCTAGTGGGACCTTTAAAAGCAATTCCTCGAATTGTTCAAAGAATCATCTATTGAAATCAAAATCCTGTCCGTAATCTTTTGGATCCCAATCATCTGAATTCCATATTTTTTCATCATATATCTTAAATGGAGAGTTTGGCGGGAATATGGCAATAATATCATTTCCACTTTTATCACATTTTCTTTTAAAGATGTTTTTTTCATTTCTCCAAGCAAGCCTCTGGATTTTTCGGCAATCAGGACACATTGTCGGAACTGGAAGTTCAAATTTTTGTCAGGCAACTATTGGCGAAAGTTTGTCCAAATAGTCTAAATCGATATCCATGATATCAAAAGAATTCAAGCATTGTCTACAGATTTTTGTATCGATTACTTTTTCTTGCATAATGATATTTTTTAAAAGTTAAATCATAATTTTATCCTGTCCAACCAATGAATTTCAGGTAGTGGCAAATTGTGTTTTTTTAGAAAATCATATTCTGGCTTGATTATTCTGTAATAGTTTCAGGATTTATCTTTGATCACTTTTGTTAGGATAAACTCATCAAAATTGATTATATCCAAATCTTTGATATTTACAATTTCTGATCATTCTGGTATGTCTACTTTTATTTCTTCATCTCTCCACATGTATCAGTCTTTTGTAATCTCTTCTTTTGTGAATTTATCATTTATTATGTATGCCATCGTATCGTTGAAATAAAATGGGTTTAGATCTCATGGAAAGAAATCTCAAAGTATTCGATCATTGTCCATTTGGGCAAATATCTTATCTGCAAGTTCATACCACTTTTCTTTAGAATACTCTTTATTTAAGATGCAATATGATTTGTTTTTTAGTCAAATGCATCAAAGGCAGAAGGAACAATTTTCAAGATAATAAGAATAATATATGTTATAGCTATTCGGGACATTGCAACTATTAAATATATTTTCAGATCAACCGGTTCACATTACTCAATATATATTTTTTGCTTCAAGATTTCATGCTGTAAATACATCATAAAAATTTTCAGATCAATTTATTGATGCTGCCAAAAATACATTTCTTCAATTTTTTATTCTGTAATCATAACATCAATTTTCTACATTTTCACTTTCTACTATATAAGTTCAATTGCAGTTAATACTTCAAAAGTTTGATCATCTTTTATTTAAATTATTTAATAATTTTTGATATTCATTCTTCCTGTTAATAAGAAATTCTTCTTTTTGTTTTGAATATTCATCTTTTGAATATTCAATATTATTTATACAATATGTTTTGTTTTGTAAATCATTACAAAGTATGCATTCATTACAGCCTATCAAATTTGAACTAAACCACGTATTTGAGCAGTCTAATAAATATTTAGAATAAAAAATATTAAATCATCTTGTTATTCAGTGGCTTGAATAAATATTTTCGCAATTATCAGTTATAACAGTACTATTAAAAACATTGATTGATTTATTTTTTACTGCAAAACTATAAAATACGTTCTCACATTCTTTAATAACAACAGAGCTTAAATATACATTTTTTGAAGCCAAAACTTGGTCAGAATACTCACATTTTTCAGATCAAAAGAAATTTATAGTTGCAGGAAATTCAACATTACTCATTAATGATTCGAAATTCTTAAAAAAATCTTTATCAAAATTAAAATTTATTCATCTTTCAATTAATGAGTCCCTATTTTTTTCAAAACTCAAATTGTCCACAATTTTTTTAAGGCATTCTTTAGGATATTTTGAAATTAGATTGTTGTTTTTATAGAAGGTTACGGTTCTCCAACTAGCAATTTCTTTTAAAAAATTTTTAAAGGAAGTATTTTTTCTTTTCTCTTTAATAATATCTTCCCATTTTTCCAATGTTGTCATACTATTTAGTTAATTTAATAAACCGCTTTATTATAACACTCCTCACAATAAACCATCTCTTCCCTATCCGGAGAATATGTTGTCTTAATATCTTTGTTGCATTTGTCACATAGTCTGTCATATAATTTTCTAGGGTTTCTCAGTTTCATCCTGTCAAGATGTCTTTGGTCTGGATGTCTTTTTGGAATAGGTAGAGAATGTTTTCTGTAGAAGTCCAGTTCTTGCTTTATTATTCTGTATGGTTTATAAGTTATCTCACATAGTATTGCCCAATTGAGTATGTCGTCT
>CAYWJC010000274.1:0-5141 GCA_964458505.1 uncultured Candidatus Peribacteria bacterium
TCTCAGCTTCAAAAAGAATTCAGGAATGACAGAACTTAGCAGTTTCAAGTTCTCATTCAGTTTTTGATTCCATACATTTGCTTTATTCGATTTTGGAATCAAACGACAGCATTAATATTGAGATACTGAATAGGCTAAAAGTAAGTATTGAATCTTTTTTCCAAAAAGCCGAAGAAAAAATGAATATGCTTCCAAAAGTTACAGGATCGAATTTTGCTTTGACTATTTCTCAAGAATTGAATCAGGTATTATTTTATTCAGATCATCTGGCTAATACAATGCAAGATCTTTATATAACTGAAGAACATTTGTTTTTGAGTTTAATCGAGAAAGCCTGAAGCCTTAAAGAGATTTTTGATGAATTCTGAATCAATTTTATAATCTATAAAAAAGAAATTGAAAATCTCAGACATTGAGAACGAGTAACATCAAATGATGCGGAAAATATGTATGAAGCATTGAAAAAATATACAATAGATCTTGTAGACCAAGCAAAAAAATGAAAGATAGATCCGGTAATATGAAGAGAAGAAGAAATCAGAAGAACAATTCAGATTTTATCACGAAGAATGAAAAATAATCCGGTGATTATAGGTGATCCAGGAGTTGGTAAAACTGCGATTGTTGAAGGAATTGCAAGAAAAGTTGTAGAAAATGATGTTCCTGATAATCTTAAGAATAAAAAGATAGTTTCACTTGATATGTGAGCATTAATAGCCTGAGCAAAATTCAGATGAGAATTTGAAGAACGTCTGAAATCCGTGATAAAAGAAGTGGAAAAATCTGATTGATGAATAATTCTTTTTATAGATGAACTCCATACGATAGTTTGAACTTGAAGCGTTGAATGATCGATTGATGCTTGAAATCTCTTAAAGCCAGCACTGGCAAGATGACTTATTAAAGTGATTTGAGCTACAACTATAAATGAATATAGAAAATATATTGAAAAAGATCAAGCATTGGAACGTAGATTTCAGCCTATATTGATAGATGAGCCGACTGAGGAGGATGCAATTGCAATTTTGAGATGAATTAAGGATAAATATGAAACATTTCATTGAATAAAGATTTCTGATAGGGCGATAGTTTGAGCTGTTGAATTAAGCCTTAAATATATCAACGATAGAAAATTACCTGATAAAGCCATAGATTTAATAGATGAGGCTGCATCTAGTGTTAAAATGAGTTCAACAAGCAAGCCGGTAGAGCTTGATACTTTCGAAAAAGAAATAAGAAGCCTTGAGATAGAAAAGGAGGCTTTAAAAAATGAAATCGATTTCAAAAATGAAGAAAGACTTTTGGAAATAGATAAAAAACTTGCTGACAAGCAGGAAATGTTTAGGGCAAAACTTTCAAAATGGCAACAAGAAAAAGATATGATTGTGAAAATGAAAGAAAATAAGCAGAAAATAGATGAGTTAAGAATAAAGTCTGATGATTTTGAAAGAAAATATGATTATCAGGCTGTTGCAAAAATCAGATATGGAGAAATTCCTGCCCTAGAAAAAGAAAATGAGAAAATTGAGCAAGAATTGTTTGAGATAAAGAAGAAGTGAGAATCCTATCTGAAGGATCATGTTGATCTAGAAGATATTGCTGAGATTATTTCAAAATGGACATGAATTCCTGTTTGAAAATTAGTCGAAAAGGAACAAGAAAAATATCTTCATTTATTCGATAGACTTAAAAAAACAGTAATCGGACAAGATGAAGCACTAAAACTTGTGTCGCAAGCAATCCAAAGAAACAAGGCTTGACTCAGTGATGAAAAAAAACCAATTTGAAGTTTTTTGTTTTTGTGACCAACTTGAGTCGGTAAGACTGAGACTGCCAAAGCTTTGGCACTGGAGCTTTTTAATGATAAAAATGCATTTATAAGGGTTGATATGAGTGAATATATGGAATCCCATACAGTTTCAAAGCTTATCGGATCACCTCCTTGATATGTCTGATATGATGAGTGATGACAATTGACGGAAGCTGTTAGAAGAAAACCTTATTCAGTGATATTATTTGATGAGGTAGAAAAAGCGTCGAGGGATGTTTTCAATATTTTCTTGCAGATTCTTGATGATTGAAGGCTTACAGACTGAAAATGAAGAACTGTAAATTTTAAAAATACCATAATAATAATGACATCAAATATTTGAAGTAAGGAATTCAGCGATGCGAATGCTCATATTTGATTTCAAGTCGATTCAAAAGATAAAAAACCAAAGATAATCAGAGATTTCAATGAAATTAAAGAAAGAGTGACAAATCAGCTCACAAAATATTTTATGCCTGAATTTATAAATAGAATAGATGATATTGTTGTATTTAATGCTCTTGATGAAAAGGTTTTGACATGAATAATCGAATTGATCTTAAATGAAGTTAAAGAAAAACTTAAAGAGAAAAATATTACAGTCAGTTTTACAGAAAAATTAAAGGAACACATTATTAAAATCTGATATAATCCAGAATATTGAGCTCGTCCGCTAAAAAGAGCTGTAACCAAAAATATTGTAAATGAGCTTTCCACAAAAATATTGGACTGATCAATTGAAGAAGGGGACCAGATTTTGCTTGATTCTAAATGAGACGAATTGATAGTAATTAAGAAATAGTCTTGTTATATTTTATAATTTTTTCCTGATTTTTTCAATATTTTTCTTAGATATTATTTTTAAAATCCATATGTTTATTATTAATTTTAATATATGGATTTTAAATTTATCTTGAGAAAAATATTTTTATTTTTGGCATTTTTTCTTTATTTTAATTCTGTCTTTTCTTTAGCTCCGATAAACCTTTATTATTGGGATTTGAATTCAAATTCAAAGGTGGACAAATTCTGAATTGAATTTGAAAGCCCAATAAAATGAATCATTGACTTTACAAAGCTGCAGCTTTATTCGAATACCGGATGATTATCTTCAAGAAAAATAGATTCTGAAGTCTGATACTTTTCAGATTTTTCAATTTCGGACAATTTTTTGTATTTGGATTTAATAGAGCAGGACAATGAAAAAAAAGATTTAACTATCAATAATACCACATCAAGTGATTTCAGATTAAAGAGCTTGATTTGAATTGGAATAACTGATTTGTATTGAATCGAGATTGATAAATTCAGTCTTTCCAGTTCATTCTGAAATTATAACAGTTCTCATATTTTCAATAAAACTGCAGAAGTTTTCATTTCAAACGATCAAGTTGAAAATACTTGAAGCTGTATTCAAACGTGATCTACCGATCCTATTGAAGTTATTGAAGAAATTTGAAGCTGAAGTCTGGATAATACTTGAAGCATGCTTGAGAATACTTGATGATTGGAAAATTCTAGTTCTTGAATCCTTGAGAATTCTTGATGATTAATTGAAATTTGAACTTGAACTATTGATGAAATATTTTTTACATGAAGTTTGGATAATTCTTGAGACACAAATATCTTAAGCGGAAATATCTTATGATTATCCGGAACTTATATTCCCGAAATAAATTATGAATTTCAAACGCCAACTTACCTAATCGAGAAATGAAATGATTATTTTGAATGCGATAGCAGCAAAGATGAATGTAAGTTAAATCTAGATTTAGAGAACTCATTTTCCTGATACAAAATGTCAGATTATGTTTGCAGTCTGGATTTCGGTTTTATAACTTGAGAAGAAAATAAATGTAATCCGAGCACAATTATTTTTTGAAGCTGATTTTTTGAAGTTAAATTAAAAATCATCGATAAAAATAATTTTCTGAATTTCAAAGAAAAAATCTTGAATATTAATAATCTGGTAAGACAAAAAGAAATCCCAGATCCCATTATTGAAATTCAGAGTTGATTAGATTTGGAAAACACTTGTAATAAAGAGGATTGCGCAGTGAATTTTAATGGACTTAATAGTTTTTCATGAGTTTCTGAATCTGATTTCCTTTGTAAATGGACTTTTCCATGAGCCGCCGGTAGTTCTTTAGAAAATACAGAGACATGCAATCCATGATATGTACATTATTTTCCATGAAGTTATAGTGTCAGTTTAAAAATTTCAGACAAATCCGATTCGACCAATTTCAAAGAAAAAACTATTATCATAAAAAACATATATACAAAGATTATTCAAACAAATATTATTTCTCAACCCAATTTTGAAAATATATCATTTGTGCCGAAAATAATAGTCCAAGGAATAATTAATGCAAAATCAAAAATACTTGAATCTAAAATTCTTTATTGCCATCAGGATGAATGCAGCGTGAATTTGGATTGAGAAATAGACAATAAGATTAGCGCTAAATATTTCTGGAATTTTTGAAATTGAGATTTTTTCGAATGAAAAAATCCTAAAAGCATAAAATATAAAAAGTGAGAATATCTAGTTAATCTCAAAGTAATTGATTCTTATTGAAATTCAAAAGAAGATCATCTGTCTATAAAAGTTTTATGAAATAGTTTAAAAGAAGAGAAAAAAGAAGAAATCAAAGATGAAATCATTAATTTTGACGAAGTAGAAAAATATATAAGAATATCTTCTGTAATGCCGAATCCCACATGAAAAGATGATTTTGAATGGATAGAGATAGAAAATCTTTGAGATAAGGATTTAAATATTTCTTGATGTAAAATTGAAAACAAGAAAACTAAAAATTCCAAATATTTTTCGATAAAAAAAGATTTATTCATAAATGCTTATTCGATAAGAAAATTCTATAAAAAAGAAACAAAATTAATCTTAACTAATTCTTGATGAATCATTAATTTTTTATGTTGAGAGAAGCTGATAGATAGTATGACTTGGGACTATAAAGCAAAAAACGATCATATTGTCTCTAAATATGAAAACAAAGCAAATGTACAAATTGCTTTAACTTGATCAGAAATCGAGTCTATTAAAAATTTTGTCTTAATTAACTCAAGCTCATGAAATCTGTTATATAACATTAAAATAAAAATACAATGAAAATTGAGTAAAAGCAAAAAAATTGTCTGAAATATTTTTTATTGTGAAACCAACAAGACTTGCAGCATAGATTTCTGAATCGATTGAAAAAAGATTAAAAATTTCTCTTATTTATGGGATTTCTGAAATTGAGAAAAATTCGTAGGCTATAGTCCTAAATCTTATAAATATAATATTTGAAAATATGAGGTCAAACTT
>CAYWJC010000275.1:0-3023 GCA_964458505.1 uncultured Candidatus Peribacteria bacterium
CTCAGAATGACAGATGTGATGATTTTTTTTAGTAATCAAGATAAAATTTCAACATTTAAGGGATTTCTCCGCTTCAGTCGAAATGACAGATGAAATTAAGCTCGGCTTAAGTATTCTTTGGTTCTGGTATCAACTCGCACCTTATCTCAATTTTTTACAAAAAGTGGAACTTGAACAACTAATCAAGTCGTAAGTTTTGCTGGTTTTTTTCATCCAGTTGCTGTATCTCATTTTTCTCAAGGAGGAGTATCTTCAACTTCAAGAGCAACAGCTGGTTCAACTTGGACATTTATCGGCTTTCAATTAAATTCCTGCAATACAACTTTATCTCATTCAACTAGAAAAAATTTTGAGTCTCAAATAACTTCTACATCAAGATTAAATTGTTCGTAAGTATCTATATTCATGAAATTATATCCTTCTCAGTCAGCATATAAATATTCAGCATTTGCATATGTAATATCAGCTATCTCTATTTTATCAACTTCTCTGAAAGTCTTTTGCATTGTGGTTCAATTCAAAAGGTTTTTCAGATTTGTTTTTTCCATTCATTTTCCCATTGCCACTTTCAAATGCTCTGATTTCATTACTTCGTAAGGAATTCCATCAATCAAAAGTTTTTTTCCAACTTTTACATCATCCATTCAAGCCATAAGCGTATAATTATAAATTAATATTTTTCAAAATAAATCTTATCACTTTTTACTCAAGTTTCTTCTAATAATTTTCTTGAGCATTCTACCATTACAGAACTTCAACAAATATAAAATTCACTAAATGATTTTATGTTTTCTGGATTTAAAAATTCAGTTACATATCATTTTGAAGTTCAATCTTTTTCTTCTTTGCTTAAAAAAAGTTCAAAATCAAAATTAGTGTATTTATTTTTTAAAAAATTCAACTCCTTTTCATAAAAAATATCATTTATATTTCTAACTCAAAAAATGAAATAAAGACTTGATTTAATTCAATTATCTAAAGCTTTTTTAAATTGAAAATAAAGAGGAGCAAATCAGGTTCAGGTTCAAATAAATAATTTATTATCTTCATTATTTTTTAATACAAAGTGTCAGACAGGTCATATATATGGCAATTCAGTTCAAATTTCAATATCACACAATTGTTTGCTTCATCATCTTCAATTTTCCAATCTTTTGACTATGAATTCATAATTTCTTCAGGTCTGAAAAGATATTGAATATGCTCTTCTCAATCAAGAAGGCAAAACAAAAGTAATAAATTGTCCTGGCAAAACATTATGTTCTTCTCAATCAAAAACTAACTCATAAACATCATGAGTTAGTTTTGTTTTTTTTATAAGTTTCAGTGTATTCATTGTTTCTATGCAGCTTTTTTAGTTTCTAAATCTTTATTATCAGCAACTCAATCTTTTAATATTCATTCCGCAATCATTTTCTTTATTTCTGTCATTTTTTCAAATCTTTTAATGTCTGCTGAGTTCAGATTTTCATCAAAAACAAAAGAAATTGCTTGTTTTGTTAATCTTTTTAAGGCTCACAAAAAACTTAATTCATCGTTTTCTAATTTTTTAAGGTCAACAAAATTATTAACTCAATCTAAGGTTTTAGTTTGAATATTTTCAATTTGTTGTTCAATGCTGCTTGGCTTCTTTGACTCAATAGAGTTATCGATTGTTGCCGTCATTGTCTCTTAAATAAGAATTAAATTTTTTAAATTATATCATAAAGCTAAATAAAAGCAAGAAAAATTTTTTAACTTTTGCTATTTAAAGAGCTTTTAATGAAATCTTCAAATACTTCAATGTTATTTATCTGATAATTCTTTAATTTTCTTTTCTATTTCTGACATGATTTTCGGATTATCTCTTAGAAATTGTTTTGAATTCTCTCTTCATTGTCATAATTTTACTTCTCAGTAACTATAGAATGCTCATGATTTCTTAATAATTTCTTTGTCTGCTCAAATATCAAGTATTTCTCAAACTTTTGAAATTCATTCAGCAAAAAGAATATCTATTTCGGCCTCTTTGAATGGAGGGGCAATTTTATTCTTAACAACTTTAACCTTTACTTTATTTCAAGTTGCCTCTTTATCATCTCAGGTACCACTTTCTATCTTTTCTTTTTTTCTTATATCAAGTCTTTGTGATGCATAAAACTTTAATGCATTTCATCATGTTGTTGTCTCTGGATTTCAAAACATTACTCAGATTTTCATTCTTATTTGATTAATGAAAATAACTGCAGTGTTTGATTTAGATATAACTCAAGTGATTTTCCTTAAGGCTTGGCTCATTAATCTAGCCTGAAGTCACATATGTGAATCTCACATTGATCATTCTATTTCAGCTTTTGGAACTAGTGCAGCCACAGAATCAACGATTATAAGATCTACTGCTCCGGATCTGACAAGTGCATCTACTATTTCTAGTGCTTGTTCTCCATAATCAGGCTGAGAAACAATAAGCTCATCTGTGTTGACTCATATTTTTCTAGCATATTCAGGATCCAAAGCATGTTCAGCATCAATAAAAGCTGCTGTTCATCATAATTTTTGTATTTCTGCTATTGCATGAAGTGTTAATGTTGTCTTACCTGATGATTCTGGTCAGTATATCTCAATGATCCTTCATTTTGCATATCATCCTCACAATGCCTCATCTAGGGCAATGCTTCATGAAGATGATGTTGCTACTTTGATTGCTTGCTTATCTCATAGTTTCATTATAGATCATGCTCCGAATTGTTTTTCAATCATTGATAAAGCTGATTTTAAAGCCTCTTTTTTGTTATCAGTCATAAATTTGGTTTGTTAAAAGTTAGAACTTAGAACTTAGATTTTGAATATTTTCTTTAATAAAAATCCTAAGTTCCATTTTAATAAAAAATGTAAAATACAAAATTAATCTTTTTTAAATGTTTTGAAAAAACCTCAAATCATTTTAGAAACACTTACAGATTTATCATATAATTTTTGAAAATCTTGATCAATAATATATCAAAGATCTTTTCAAATATAAAGTATCGACCTTAATGCTGAAT
>CAYWJC010000276.1:0-7278 GCA_964458505.1 uncultured Candidatus Peribacteria bacterium
TATTGACGAGATTTTTTTTAAATTATCTTTAATTCTTTTGACATTTTTTAAAAAATAAATAATCTACCTACCAATTGGTAGGTAATAATAAATTTTGAAATATGTTAAAGAAATTTGCTGAATTCTTTTTAAAAAATGAAAAAATTACAATCGTTCTCATAGTTGTGATTGCTTTTTTCGGTATTGGAGCATACATTCTTCTTCCGAAGCAGTATAATCCTTCTATTGTAGCTCCTGCATTCAATATACAAATTCCTGTCAATGGGTATTCAAGCATGGAAGCAAGTCAATTTGTCGCAAGAAACCTTGAAAACAAAATAAAGGAACTTGAAGGAATCGATAAGATAATGTCATATTCAAGTGATAATTTCACCTCGGTAATGGTGAGCTTTAAGGTTTGAATTCCTCAGGAAATTGCCAAAACAAGGCTTTACGATAAAATGTATTCCAATTATGATTTAAAACCTTTTGAAGTAAACGATGTTCAGATTAAAAGCATAGATCCAGAAGAATTGCCACAATTAAGCCTTGCTTTTACTTACAAGTGAAATGATCTTTGAACTCTTGATTCTTGAATCTATCTTAGAAATATCGCGAATAATCTGAAAGAAGAAATAAAATTAATTCCTTGAACTACTGTAATCGATATTATCTGAGGTTATGAAGACAATATAAGCATAAAGCTCGACAAGACTAAAATAGAAAGCTTTTGACTAGATATCTGACAAGTGATTTCAAATATTGATTCTTCCTTAATCCATAAATCAATATGAAATTTTGAAACAGAATCAAAAACAACGCTTTTATTGAGCTCTGACCTAAATTCAAAGAAAGATCTTGAATGACTTCTTATCTCAAACGTCAATTGATCGAAAATTTATCTGCGTGATATTTCAGAGATTTATTCATGACCAATCGATTTAAAAAATTTTTATGTATATTCAGATAAAAAATCTTCTAAAGATACAGTTTTTTTGGGGGTTGCAAAAATGAAATGAACGAATGCCGTTTTTGTTGTTGAAGATGTTTTGGAAAAGGTGGAAGAGATCAAAGAATCATTGCCGAAAAATATTGAAATAAAGGTTATACAAAACGAATGAGAGACAGCTGAGGAAGCTACAAACGAATTAACTTATCATCTTTTTGTCAGTATCTTTATAGTATTGGTGATACTGATTATTTTTCTGGGATTTAAGAATGCCTTGAATGCTGCCTTCTGTATTCCGATGGTTCTTTGAATAGTCTTCATATTTGCCCTTATTTTCGGACTTGATATAAATAGAATAACTCTTTTTGCTCTGATATTGTCTCTTTGAATTCTTGTTGATGATTCAATAGTTGTAGTTGAGAATAATGCAAGACATCTGGCAAATATGCATAAAAACTGAAAAACTAAAATTGAAGCATTGCTCGATTCAGTGAAAGAGGTTTGACCTAGTGTTATTTTGTCAACCATTACGAGAGTTATGTCATTTGTTGCCATGTTTGCGGTAACATGAATGATGGGGGATTATATGAAACCCATTCCCATTTTTGCTTCAATCGCACTTATAGCTTCACTTTTTGTTGCATTTAGCATAAATCCATTTTTAGCTTCAAAATTTTGCAGATGAGATAATTGTTCATCCCATGAAAAAGACAAGGAATCAAACATAATTACAAAATATGGAAAAATCATAAGCAAATATATAGATAATACATCAAAGACTTTCAAATCAAGAAAAAGGCTGAAACATATATTTTGGATTGCTCTGTTTGCAATAATAATAAGCCCTATAGTGTCATGAATTTTTAAGGCAAGAATGCTCCCTAAGGCTGATAAGAATCAAGTTTATGTTTGGATCGATGCACCGCGTGATTATAGTGCAGAAAAATCAAAGCTTATCGAAAAAGATTTATCGGATTTCTTGCTTTGAAAAACAAAAAAACTTCCTCAGGAATTGGACATTGTGGAAAATGTCAGTTCAGCGATTTGAGATAAATTTCTTGGAGATTTCGCTAATCTCTTCAGGTGATGATCAAATCGCATGATGTCTAACCAGATAAGCACAAGGATTAATCTTATTTCCAGTGAAGAAAGAGAAATCAAATCTGAGCAGTATTCTATAAAAATACGTCCTCTTCTAAAAAATTTCCTATATGAAAAATATCCTGATATAAAATTCAGACTTTTGGAGGATCCTCCAGGTCCGCCTACTATGGCAACTTTTCATATGAAATTGAAATGACAGGAAGATTTGAAATTCGAAGAGCTTACACATTTTAGTGATGCTGTAAAATCTACGGTTAAAAAAATCGAAACGCAAGAGAAACTTGTGGATCTTACAGATACAACGACGAGTTCATATAAAAAAATCGAAATAATTTTAAACGATGATTATATAATAGACAGATGACTGGAAATAAATCAAATTTATCAGACTTTAGGTGGAATATATAATCCGATTCAGATTTCATTCGTGCATACTAAGGATAGAAAAATCGAACCATCAAAAATAATTATCGGCTTTGATAAAAAAGAAATCTGAAATTTAGACTTTCTTAGAAATATATATTTCACTAATATAAAATGAGAAAAAGTAAAATTAGATGAAATTGCTGAATTAAGAATTGATTTCGCTAACTCAGATATATATACGGATTCCCGAAGTACAACAGTTCATATCTATGCTGAGCTTGGAAATAATTCCGTCGTCTATCCGGTTTTAAAATTATATGATTTATTCGGGAATGATGATTTTGAAAAGTTAGGCTATAAAAAAATAAAATCCTCACCTTATGGAATTGATTTCATTTGAATAGATGATTGAAAGAAATATAGGATTGAGTGGTGAGGAGAATGGGAAATCACAATGGACACGTTTAGGGATTTAGGTAAAGCAATGATAATGTCTTTGCTTGCAATATTTTTTCTTATCGTTGCACAATTTAAAAGTTTTAGAGTTGGATGAATTGTAATGACAACTTTCTTGCTTTCATTTTTTTGAATATTTCCATGATTCTCTGTGTTATATCTTTTGAATTGAGAGTATTTCACGGCAACTGCTATGATATGAGCTATAGCACTAGGTTGAATCGTAGTGGGGAATGCGATAATCCTTATAGATTATATCGATCAATTGGTAAAAGAATGAAAGTGACTTTCATACGCTGTCATCGAAGGTTCTAAAAAAAGGTTTGTTCCAGTTATTCTAACAAGCATCGCAGCAGTCTTCTGAAGTTTCATAATAACTTCCGATCCTGTATGGAGCTGACTTGCATGGTCTATCATTTGGTGACTTTCAGCATCGGCAGTCCTTACATTATTTTTCATTCCGATATTTTACTACGATTATCTATTGAAATATTACAAGGAAGAATCGAAAGAAATTCAGCTTAAAAATATAATTGATCATAGAAAAAATATTTAACCATAAATTATGAAAACAGAAATTTTAGAAAAAATAGAAACGCTTTTTTGGGAAAATTCTTTTGTTGAGGTTTCAATGGATGAAGTTGCCAAAAAATTGGACATGAAAAAAGCCTCGATTTATTATCATTTTCCTTCAAAAGAAAAAATGTTTCTAGAAGTTATGGAATTTTCCTTTTTGAAATATAAGGCTTATCTGGAAGAGATTTTGAATAATTCTGAAATCAATGAAATATTGCTATGAATAATCAGTTATCCAATAGGCTTTAAAAACCTTTTTTCAGTAGTATCACAAAAATGATATTGTAAAATAGGTGTCATAAGAGATTTCATAACATTGAAAAATAAAGAACTTTTTCAGATACTATATTGATATTTTCATGAGAAGCATTGATTTAATGAAGAAAAAACAGTGCTTCTGCAAAGTCTTCTAGATGATTTATGCAAGAAATATTGCATTTTTGATTGCAAAGAGACACTTGATTCGAATAAATTGATACCGGAAATCACAAAAATATTCTTTACCAATCCTAATTAAATCTTTAATAAACTTATTATGAAAAAAATATTATTTTTAATTATTATTTCATCTTTAATTCTTGCGAGCTGTGGAAAAGATGAAATTGAAGAAAAAAAATTCTATAAAACACATACGGTATGAGAATGATATATTTCTTCAAAGGATTCTTTATTATCAACGGTTCAGGGGATGAATGTGTCGGATTTGTCATTTAAAAATCCTTGAAGGATCAAGGAGATTTTTGTTAAAAAATGAGATATCGTAAAATCTGGTCAGATTTTAGCTACTTTGAGCAACGAGGAGGCTAGTATAAATTATGTTTGAGCTTTGAATATACTAAATGAAATTAAGAATATGTGATTCGATATCACATCAATGTGAAACGATACTGAAAAAATAAAGTCATCTATAGAAAAGATTTATGATGAAAAGCTTAATTTCGTAAAAAACGATTATGAAAAATCTAAAATCAATGTCTCTATGGCTCAAAAGGATTTGGATTTGGCAAAATCAAATTTAAAAAACATATCCGAAATGCTTTCGGGAACATCTTTATCAAATGACCAAAAAATAAAACAAGCTTTAAACGCTCTAGAAATGGCAAAAAATAATCTCGATAACAGCAAAAAGCTTCTTGATCTGGAGAATTCAAACATACAAAAAAATGCTATCAGCTCTTTGACAAATGCTTATATAATTGCAAGAAATGCTAAAGAATATATAGATTCGATATTAGGTGTTACTAGTTCAAATAGATATAAAAATGATGATTTTGAAAATTATTTATGAGCAAAAGATTCAAATTCAAAAACAAAGGCAGAAACTTCATTTAATTTATTCAACTCACAATACGAAGAAACATATAAAATGTATAGCGAATCAATCGTAGGAAAGACAAATATTCCAAAAGAAACTTTGGTCAATATACTTAATAAATCTTTGACTACACTTGAAAGCCTCAGGAATAATCTTCATGATACAAAAGATATGTTGGATAAATCAATAACTTCAGTAAATTTTGATGGAAATACTTTAAATTGAATGAAAAATCAGACATCAGCATTTCTTTGAGATCTGGAACAAATCATTTTAAGTCCGACTTGAGCATGAGTAAAGTGAAGCATTGAAGCAATTGAATCTTTTGAAAATAGTTATAATTTAAAGATAAAACAACTTGAAGATGCATATAAAATTGCTGCTGAAGATGTAAATTTAGCAAAAACAGGTAAAGATATAGTTTCTTCAGATATCTCTAAAAATATCGACAGCTTAAAAACGAACATAGTAATTAAAGAGGAGAGCTTGAATATTGCAAAAATTTCAGAAGAGCAGGCAAATAAAAACATTGAACTGACAAAACAAGAAAAAGCTTCTAAAATCGCTGAAATCGATGCTAATCTTTCAGAAATAAAATCTAAGCTTTCGGAGGCCGGATCGATGAAAGCTGAAATCAAGATGAATGCGGATATGGCAGTAAATGGCATTGAATCATGAATAATAAGAGCTCCTTTCGATTGAATAATATTAGATAAAAATTTTGATATCGGATCTGTTGTCTGAGCATGAATTCCTATATTTAAAATATCTTCAAATGATTGAAAATATTTAAAAATCAGTTTTGATAATAGTGTTTATGGATTATCAGCTTGAAGAGAAGTAAAATTAAAAGATGAAAAAGACTGAAAAACTTTAACTTGAAAGATAATTAGCATAAATCAAATTCAAGATATCGTAACGAAAAAAAATTATTCTGAAATTCAAATTTATAACGAAAATACTCAAATCTGAGAAAGATTATCTGTTCTTCTTTGAAAAGAAGAACAAGAAAAAAATATAATAATTCCTACAAATTCCATCGTTTCTAAATATGGAAAACCTTGAGTTTACTCATTACAAAAGGGGATTGTTGTATTTAAGATCATCAAGATAAAAGATTCTGATGAAGCCTTTTCTGCTGTAGAATGAGTTATGATATGAGATAAAATAATAACAGAATGAAAAGATAATATGGTTGACTGAGAAAAACTGGATTAATTTTTAATATTTTAATGTAATTATATGTGAATTTTTGATATGTTCGATAAAAATGCCTGCAGCATTAATTGAAGAAACAATTGATTGGAATCTTGGAGTTGGATTGAATTTAAAGAAAAAAAGAAAGATTTGTGAGATAAATTGATTTTAGTTGACATGATATGACATCCTATGGATTGAAGTGTTCCAATTTCAGATAAATTATTCTCTTGAATTTATCCTGATTGAACGATATTTGCTCTTTATTGCCACAGTTGATGATCAAGCTGATATCTACAAATGCAATTAGCACCGAAATTGCCACAATTTGTTTTCATAAATATTAAGTGAGGTATATTAAACTTGAATTAATGATTATTTTCAGAAATTTTCACTTCAGCTAAATATTTTATCAATAATTTCAGGATTTAAGACATTCTTTAAATAAGGAATTTCTTTGGCATAATTCAAAATATAGACTATTATAAAAACAACAATGCTTGCAACTATAGTTGCACCAAGTGTGTATCCGATTCATCTTAAGATTGAAAGAAAAAAACTTCTTTTGAATGAAATTTCTTTCTGAATTTTGTCATTTAATGAATCTATATTTTTAATGAGTGATTTCAGAGTTTTTTCCAGTTCATTTTGATTTGAATCTTTCATAAATTTTATTTAAAAATAAACCTATAATTATAGGTTTATTTTTAAATAATTCAATTTTCAAATAGCTAAAATATCCTAAATATCCGAATTTTTCTTTATTCAATATTTATTGTATAGATTAACTTTAATTAGCCTTACTTTTAAAAAATATTTCCGCTATTTCTTCAACAATTTTTTCAAATTCTAATTTACTAGGACATTTTAATATGCAGTATTTTTTTGATAAGTCTTCAATAACACTCCTTAAGATTACCAATTTTTCTTGACTCAAACCATACTTTAATCAGATTTTTTCATAAAATATCTGCTGTATTTCAAAAATTTTTTCTGATATGAATGATTTTACTGATTCAATTCTACAATATCCTCTCTGAAGAACCACTGAAAAAAGATTCTTTTCTTCATAAGGATAGGTAATCAAGGTTTTAATTATTTCAATATGATTATCTTCTTTTAAAATATTTTCAAGAAAAATTTTATATTTTTCATAAGAAAAAGATAAAACCTTCAGGAACATATCTTCTTTTGATTGAAAATAATAATATATTGAAGATTTTTTTATTCATAGGTTATTTCAGATTTCCTCCATTGATAACTCATCAAAGGCTTTTTCAAAGAAAAGTTTTTCTATTTTTCAAAGTATTTTATCCATATTATTTTTATATTATAT
>CAYWJC010000277.1:0-8090 GCA_964458505.1 uncultured Candidatus Peribacteria bacterium
GTACGATAATGCCTTGATACTTTCTTGTGCCATGGACTTTGCTTCCTGCTCAGACATCTTACCATTCCTTGCAAGATCATAGAAAAAAACTACATTTGAATGAGCTACTTCAACCAGATGCCTTGTTTTCAATTGTTTTTCTGCGATGAGCCCTTTATAGTAGACATTGAGAAAATATACACCCATCAATGAAGTTGTAGTGAGCACAAAAATGATCCCCAGCAACAACTTCGTACCAACTTTGATTTTCGATAACATGGCACTGCCTCCTTTTTAGGTTTAAGGTTAATGGAAAACTTCTTCGAATTTTTTATATATAAATAACAGAAGTTATTTTTGTTTTTTGCTTATATATGCTATGTTAAAGATCTTCCCCTTTTTTTGATTTATTTTTAAATCAGACAGGATTTTTTCCAGCCAATTAACCTTACTTATATTTATAAATTGATATTAGTCAATAAATAATTAGGGATCTAAATTACAGATTACAACTTCTTAATAATGTATTTCTAATATTCTTAATCATTATATCAGTCTAATCCATTGAGTTTTAAATATAGTAAAAGGTTTCTGATATAGCTCTAAATCATCTACTATTCAGACTACCAAAAAACTTTAAAAAAACAAAAAGACTCACAAATTGAGTTATATAGATTAAATTCATAAATTATTGAAAAATAAAAAAACCTTGTTTTTAAAAACAAGGTTTTTTTAAATATTATTGAAACATTGGACATCATCATCTATTTCAATTTCCACCGTTTCATCTTCAGAATCAACCATTCATCATTCATCCCCTATTTCAGCCATTGCCAAAGATACCCATCTTAGCTGCATTTGACCTTTCTTGGATTGATTTAATTGTATTTGCATCAGTAGATGTGATTGTCATTTTAATTCAATCATCCAACTGTATTCTTTCTATTTTTATCAAAGTATTCTGAGAAATCTTTGCACTATTTTGTGTAAACATTGTTTTCATATGTTCAAGAGTTGTTGCATCTTTTGTTGTCATGATAATTTCCACTCAATTAGCGATATTAGTAACTTTTCTATCAATATTCGCTCCATATGTAGAGTAATTTGAACTTATGGTTCATGAATTGCTTCTTAAAAATCATTGTCCCATCATTCATCTTCCTCAAGTGAAAGAACTTTGTCAGTAACCTGCAAAAGTTGTTGTAGCAAGCAGGGCTATTCAGCCTATTACTACAGCTCATGTTATTAAAATTGAATTTTTCATAATTATAATGTTTAATTAAATAAATTTTTACATGAAACTTTAAAATTGTTTTTCATGTTGAGTGGCCCTCAATTGTTATTACGAAATAAGCTTTCTAAATTATTCAAAAAAATAAAAAAAACTCTATTTTTGCTTTAAATAGAGTTTTTTTAAATTATCTCATCATTCATCTTCAATTTCAGAATCATTCTCATCGCATCATTCCTCTTCATCCTCACATTCACATTCAAAACCAAGGCATAATCCTTTCTGATTCAAAAGCTCAAGTTGAAGATATATTTCAAAGAACCCTTACTTTCTCATCTACTCTTAACGAAACAGCTTGAGATAAAAAAGAATTCTTTATACCTACACTCCAGACCATTCAATCTATGCTTTTCAATTTAATCATCTCATTGTTTATATCAATTATAGTTCAAGCTAATCTTCAGTTATTCGGGTCATTCCAAGAAGATTCATTATATAAAATATTTGAGACTCCAGGCATATTATTTATGAATAATGAATGCATTGTAGTTCATAATCATATGGATCTAAAAATATAGCTACCTATAAATATTATTGCAATTCAAATTAATATATCTTTAATATAGGAATGCCTGTATCATACGGGAGTCCCTTTAAGGCTTTTGATTCATATGAAAGTTAGGAAAAATATCAAAGCTATCCAAAATATATTTGGAAATATAAAATAATTCATATATCATCGCCTATATCATCACATTCAGAAGAACTCAGAAGAATTATCTATCAGAAATCCTCAAAAAATTATTCCAAGAAGTGCAATTAATCAGATAAAAATCCAAATAAATTTATATTTGTTTTCAAAATATGATTCAGGAATAGGCTCAATCTTATCTTCTTTGATTTTTGAAAAAATCTTATCTTTAAAGTTATCTTTCATATATTTTAAATTAATAATTACATTTTAATTTTTCCAGATTCTCTTTAAGTTGTTTTTTGGCTCTGTTTACAAGTGTGCTCGCAGTTCAAACGGGTATCTTCAATATATCAGAAATTTCTTCATATGAATATCATTCAATGCACTTTAGAATTAAAGCTTCCCTATAATCTTGTATTAGTGAAGATATTGCCTTCTGAACACATCATCTTACATCACTTCTCTTCAGGTCATTATGCGGAGAATTTCAATCAGTTAAAGAATCTACTATATTTTTATATTCCTCATCATCCAAAGATATATTATCGGCATCTTTCTTATTTTTTCTATAGTCATCAATTATCATATTATGTGCGATACGATAGACCCAACTTGAAAAACTGTATCTTTCATCATATTCATGGATATACCTATAAATCTTTATGAAAATATCCTGCAATAGGTTTTCTGCATCGGCATATGAAATATCCGTAGTCCTCATAATATATCTCATAAGTTTTTCCTTATAAGCATCTATCACTTCGCTGAATACTTCAGGATCGGCGTCAATCCTTTTGATTAAATCTTTTTCCATTTAAATGAAAGTTATAGTCATATCCTCATACGAAATTAATGTTTTAAATTATTCAAAAAAAATTATCGATCTTCATTTTTAAATAACTCATAAAAAAACTAGAATTTTTATAAAAGCGTCTTTAGAATTTTTGTAAAGTTAATAAGATCTTTTCTAATTTTCAATTATATATAAAAATGATTTTTAATAAAAATAAATTTTATATATGTTAAGATCTATTTATAAATAAATTCCATATTTGCAATTTATTTAATGATGATCTAAAATCTTTAAGTCAAATAAATTTAATATGATTATTGAATGTTTATTATTTAATATCAAATTTTGTTTGTAAATAAAAATATCTATATTATAATGATCAAAATTAATTATTTTTATTCATGGAGTATAAAAAATATACTAAAGCTTTCACTCTTATAGAAATTATTATTGTCATCACTATTCTTGCTATACTTGGTACAATCGGCTTTCTTAGTTTCTCATCTCAATCTGCATGAACCAGAGATTCCATTAGGCTCACTAACATGTCCAATCTTTCAAAGGGTTTATCTTTATATTATGTAAAAGCATGAAATTATCCGAAACCAGACCAAAGCCTCAACAATGTTACGATAACTGCGTCTGGGGTCCCTATTTGATACCAGTGATATACAGGACCTGAATTACTGAATTTAATAAATCTTCCTGTCAAATGATGAATAGATCAACTTGATTGAATATACTTTACTTATCTTGTAAATGCAAATCAGTCAAAATACCAAATTCTTGGATATCTTGAGGATTGATTGGATAATACCTTTTCATATCTGCCTGAAAATTGAAACATATTGAGAGAGATTAATGCAAATCCTAATTCTTACTCTTGACGATATATTTTGACAAAATGAGACCAGCTTTGAATAATTTTAGATGTTTGAACTAAAATACCTATACAATCTGTTTGATGATGATGAATAGATATTGTAAATACTACCTGAAGTTATATTTTACAATTTTCATCTGATTTGGAGATCATTTGAACATGAAGTAAGCTGAAAACTTGAGTTGTTTGATTATGACTGATATGATATTGGCCTTTTGATGAATGAAGCTGAAACGTTACCAATGATCTGAGTAAGAATAAATATGATTGAATATTAAGCTGAACAACTATGCCAGCTTGGACTTGATGAATAAGTTGAAATAGCTTATTTTTCACCTGATGATTTGTAACAATGTGAGATGTTTTAGATATGTGAAGCAATAGTTTTTCAATATCATTATGGTTTAAAATTGAAAATGGATATAGTAATCATTCCAAAATTATTAACAAATGAATGACTTCAATATGAAGTCCGCCGAACATATGATACAGCATTCGTTTTCTTGATAAAATAAATTGTAACCTTACTGAGAATTGCATTACGAATGATTTAATATGAGACAAAGATGCTATTTCGAATTTTAAAACTCCCTTGTGAATAAGTCAAGTTCCATTGTCCAGTTGGCATAATGTAGTTTATGTTTTCAATAGAGATAAGGATAAGATATATCTTTATCTCGATGGTTCAAAAAACTCCGAAACCTCTGTTAAGTGAGTTTGAAATCTTGATAATAACATTCCTTTTTCTGTATGAGCTCTCCATAGAGGTTCATTTGGTACTACGACAGAATATTTCAAATGATTAGTGGATGAGATACGAACATATGATCGCGTTCTTTCAGATTCAGAAATTTCCCTATTATATAATGCTTTCAGATAAGTTTATATCTTTTATAAATTTTTTCATACTATCAAAAACAATCTCCTTATTCCGGAGATTGTTTTTTTGTTTATTATTCTAAAAATCATTTTAAAGTAACAAATTTTATAACTATTCCACTATGATTGTTCAATAATACTTTGAATCATTTGCATTTAAATGATCATGATATTTCCAAGTTCATAATGAGTTGAACTTAAAGCTAAATTCCTCATTTGTTTTTAGTCATTTACACGCATCGAATATTCATGATTGATCATTGGTTCCACATTTTGCGATATCTGAACCAGGATATGCCTGATGCAAAGGATGCATAGCAGAAGCAACCCAATGGAGTACAGAATCTTTATTTACATACTTTACCGTATCTCAAGCTTTAATTGTCAATGTATTAGGAAAATATCATTCTGAACTGATTTCTACAGTATAACTTTTTGATAATCAGTTTTTTATTGATACTGTTTTACTGATCACTCTGACTGCTTCAGCTCTTGTTATGGCATCATTTGGCCTGAATCTAAGCTGTCAATCTATGATTTGACCTGAGATGATTCAATATTCTTTTGCTTTGGCAACATATTTCATCATCCATGCAATATTAACATCAGTAAAATCAGTTGATGTGACATTGTTATCAACGCTGATGTTTCAGATATTCGTAAGCATTGCAATCGCTTCAGCTCTTGTTACTGCATCATTTGGTCTAAACTTAAGCTGTCAGTCAATGAATTGACCTTTTATTCAATATTCTTTTGCTTTCTCCACATATTTTATCATCCAACTTGCAGGAATATCCGTGAAACTTGTTGTCACAAGTGACTCATCCAATTGGATTCAAAGTGATTTCATTACTATTGCTAAGAATTCTGCTCTTGTTGCTGAATTATTAGGCCTGAAAGTTCCATCATCGAATCATTTGATTATTCATTTTGCGACCATTTCCTCAATATCAGCTTTTGCAAATGAATCATCTATATCAATAAATTTCATATTTACTATTGATGGTATTGCAGTTTGCATGATATTTCAAGAATTTGTTGGGTTTGTCTGAATTATTGGAGCGTCGCATTTTTTATCATATAAATTTCAAGATTTATCTCATCCGATACAAGAATCAGGTAAAGTTATTCAACTTCCTCCACCACCTCATCAACCATTACTTCCTCCGCCGCTTCATCATCCACTACCTCAGCTTGATGCCAATGTAGTCGAACTAAAGCTTCAAACAGGAGTTGATCCAACTGATATTGTTGTAGTTGTTAAAGTTGAATTTACAGATGAATTTGTTAATCTTAATTGTATAGTATCTCAAGCTTCTACAACTCAAGTTGAATTAAATGCTCAGCTATTTATTGAAATCAAACCATTGCTGACTGAAACTGTTGATCAAGTATTGATACCAGTAACTGTAAGAATATTTGATGTTTCGATCGAACTCAATGCCCTTCACGTCAATGAAGTGAAATTAAGACTATCAGGAATATTATCAACTATAGAAACAGATGCAAAATAACTCAAATGATCTGTTCTGAATGTACAGAAATTATTAGAATCAACTGTACATGTTGTATCTGGAGAATTCATTTCCCAAAGGTTTCAATTAGATGATCTGAAAAGGTTTAGCACACTTCATGACGCTGAACTAACTTGAAAGCTTATTTCAAATGTTCATCACACCGCAGTCAATGTCACATCATTTTCTGATCATGCTTTTATAGTTTCCAATACTGTTCCAGTGACTCAACTTCAAAAATTTGCATTTATCTCTGATGTTAATTCTGAAATTGTAGCTTCTTCCAAGGCTCATGAATTAACCAAAGAAGGTGGATTCATCACTCAATTCCAGGTTCCGGAACTTACACTAATATTTGTAATTCATGATATTGTCAATGATCATGTAACCGAATTTAGATTGTTAGGATTAGAATTTATAACAATTAACGGATTAACGATCTCAAGGCTTCATCAAACTGAAATACTTCAAGTAAATGTTGTGCTTCAAGTCTCTGTGATAGTTCAGGTATTTGTTATAGGTTCAGTAGCTGTAATGAACGATCCGGAAGAACTTGCCACATTTCAAGCATCATCAAGTAAAGAAATATTAAATCCATATATCGTATTAGGAAATAATCCTGAAAATACTGAAATAGCCGAATTGACTGATCATGTACCTACATTTAATTCAAAAGATCATATATTATCCAAAGATCATCAAGTTCAAACTGTGACAATTCAGGTTCAGGTTCAAACTGTATAATGGCTATCTATAAAATCAAATCTCAATGTTGCTCAAATTTGTGTAATCAGATCTATTCTTTTGTTTGAGACAACTGGGCCAAATGAATCTTTAGTGATTGTCAAAGAATTTGAAACCGCTGAAGTATTTCAAGTTAAATCTATCAATCTTGCAGTAAATAAATTTAATCATTCAGTTAGAGGAATTCATCCTACATCAATATCTCAAGATCAGTTCACGCTTCAATTTCAAACAAGATTTTCTCATTTAAATATAAACACGGTTGAATCAGGTTCTCATACTCATGTTATAATCACTGTTCAAGAAGATGTAAGAGATAATGAAGATGTAATAACCGGAGCATCTGGCTCAATAGTATCAACAATAACAGTAACTGTTTGCGATGAGTTATCTCAAACATTTCAGATTTCATCAATCAATCTAGCTTGCAAGATATTTCATCAATCAACAACAGGAACTCATGAAATTGAAAAATTTCAAAGTACATCAACACTTCAGCTTGCGATAATATTTCCTGATCAATTAAGTATTTGAACGATAGTGTCAGCTTCTCAAGTACCAGTAATTATTACTGTTGATCCTGAGGTCGTAAGATTTGTTGATGTTATAGTTGGAGCAACCGGTGCAGTCGTATCAAACACAATAAATCATGTTGCTGTACTTGAATTTCAGACTTCATCAGTAAATACGACTGAAACATCTTTTTGTCAGTCTCATGCTGTTAAAGTAATCAATACTCAAGTTGAGGCTTCAATAACTCAATTCAATGTTCAACTCATTCAAGCTCAACTTAAGTCAAAAGTTCAAGCTTCATTTACTGTAAGATTTAATTCTGTTTCAGAAATATTTGTTACAGCTCAAGCAGGAAAAACAATAGTTCAAATTGGAGCAGTCGAATCAAGAGATATTTCAAAATCAGATGATATACTTGAAGTATTTCATGCGGCGTCTGTAGCATTTACAGTCAAAACATTCAATCATTCTTCAAGTGGAATTCAGCTGATTGAAAATACTCATGATCAATCAGTCAATCAAGTCGCTATTATTCAAGTTCATCTAAGTATATTTATATTTGAATCAGCTTCTGCAGTTCAATTCAATGTGATTGTCGGGGTGTTAACAAGGGTTCAAGATAAATCGGTGACTAACGGGGCACTTGGAGCTGAAGTATCAACAATTACACTTAATACTGAAGATAAATCAGAAATGTTTCAAGCTCAGTCTATTAATCTGACTTGAATATCATTTATTCATTCAAAAACCGGAATTCAAGGAATTAAAAAAATTCAAGACGAATTACTTCAAGTTGTAACAACACTTGCTCAACTGAGAACTTCAACTATAGTATCCGCTTCTCATATTCATTCTATCTC
>CAYWJC010000278.1:0-7679 GCA_964458505.1 uncultured Candidatus Peribacteria bacterium
TTGAATTTTTAATAAATGTATGGTACAATTTTTTTGAATTATAAATAAATACAAAACAAATGGATAATAGAATAAAAACAAACGCTACTATTTCATACATGTTTTTATGATGGCTTTTTCTGCTTGCTAAATGAAATCCGAATTTTAATGACGACTTCACGAAAAAACATTCAAAAAATGCCACAAAGATACATTTCATTTTTCTGATAATTTTTATTTGTTATAACTATTTCTTTAGCAAGTATTTTTATTTTGAAGTACCTTTCATCTTAATAAGTTTAAATAAAATTATAAATATTTCGATTTTCAGTACCCTGACTTTATTTATTTTAAAATGATGTTACAAGGCCAGCAAAGGTGAAGATCCGAAAAATATCTCATTGGATCGAACATTTAAAGAAAAAAGTTCTGCGTTTGAAATAAATAATTTGGATGAATCTGAAAAAATGATTTATCTTTCATCATTTTTACCGTTTTTTTGAATAATTTCATCAAAGATTCATGAAAATAAAATCACTTCAAATTGATCTAAAATATGATGAATTTTAACTTTCCTGATGATTATTTTCTACATTTTCAGTGGATTTAATTCTATTTTTGTATTGCTTATGTTTTTTTATATTCTTGTGATTGTATATTACTGAGTTAATATCTTTATCAATGATATAATCTTATTTCCAAAAATAATAGAAAATGCCCCTAACTTGCAAACCGCTTATTTAATATTTAAATCATGAATATTTTATTTATTTGATTTCATAAAATTGATTTTCTGAAAACAGAAAAAAATTAATTTTAAAGATATTTTTACCCGATTAAACAAAAAGGATCAAAATTACAATGATTTGCTTATAAATAATTTTACTGAAGAAAAACTTCCTATCGCAAAAAAAATCATTTTCATTCCTTTATTGAACCTGCTTTTTTTGCCTAGCCTTTTTGTAAGTAAAAAGTCAAAATACATTCTTGCTATTTTCCAATGATTGATAATATCTTTCATTTTAGTTTTCATATGGATTATATATTGATTCAATTCAACTATCCAATTAATTTTGTTATTACCAATTTTTCTTTGAGTTGCAAACATCGATTCAAATCCGTTTTACAGGATTCCTGTTATTTACGAAATCTACAAAATCTTCGATTTATTGAGTTTTTGAGTGCTGTTTAAAGTTGGTTCTCTTATGCAAGAACACAAAGATATAAAGGAAGTTAAATTGAAAATATAATTATTTTAATTCAAGCTCTCAGATAAGTGTTCTAATTTTTTCATTAAAAAGTCAATTCGGATTATCGATTTTCAATATATCTTTACTAAAGCTTATAAGGTAAGCTTTAGTTGTGTTTCAGAAATATCATGTAGGTGTGAAATCACCGAAATATCAATAAGATTTAAGAATTATTTGAAGATTTTTGATTTCATCATTGCTGTCTCAAAAGTTAAGATTTTTAGTGAAAATATACTTATCTTTTATCTTAAGTAATATAACCTTTTCTTCTGCTGGCTTTTGTATTTCTTCTTGAGAATACTCGATTTTCTTAGAGTAAAGGCCTGTAAATATTCTTATAGGTTCAATTGCTCTATTTTTTGCTTCTTTTGGTTTATATGTCCTATAAATAGAAAGATATAAGACAAAATCATTATAAGCATTTATTCAATTTGAATATTCGCTGTTTGAAATAGTTCAGCTAACTTTTAATAACTTAAATTTATTTAATATTTTTGTTTCCAATTTTTCAAGAGGGTTTTGGATTTTGCTAAATTTTGTCTTGTATACTATTCAATTTTCATTTGAGATTTTTGTTACGTATGAATCCGAAGGATTAATAGGAGATTTTATATAATTGGATAAAATGGAAGACAGACTATTTATATCGGTTTTTAAGCTGATATCTTTTGTTTTTGAGTATAAATCAAGCTTCTTGAATAATAATACATAAGAGTTTATTATTTTATTGAAGTCCATTTTGACTTTATTATCAAAACCAAGGTAAAAATCAATATCATTCAAATTCAATTTTGAGTGGTAGTTATCGATTTGCCGAATCAAGTTAGGATCTGAAATGATTGTTTTCAGATATTTTCTAGCTTCATCTAAATTTTTGTAATATGAATTATTTATTGTTGAAATAGTCAATTCCTGAGTTGTTCATCAAGATGAAACTGTTCAAGTGTTTGCTTGAGGAATATTACATAACTTATCATAAAAACTTCAAGATAAATCTCAGTTTGGACAATAATCGACAGTTGTAATTGAAGATCATCCACCTCATCCTCATCCTCATCCTCATCCTCATCAACTTGAAGGAGGTGCAATACAACTTATTCAACTTATCGTATATCAGATAGGACAAATAGGTTGCTTATAAAGCGTTATTGCCAATGAAGGTAGAATATTCAGATTCCAATCTGTTGCTTGATTATTGGGTGTTAGAGAATAGTATCATGCTCAAAGATTTGACTGAGATGCGAATGTTAAGGTTTTTAAATCTGGACTTAAAGAAAAAGTTCACGCAATTGGGCTTGTTCATAATTTTAAACTGAATCCATTAACAGCACTAAGTGACATTTTTTCTGAAAAGCTTAAATTGAATCATGTTTGAGAGATATTTATTGTTTGCGGATTCGATAATGAATAATTAGTTTGATTTATTTTAAGGATTTGAGGCCTTGCTAAATCTTCAATTGAAAAATTATTTATTAAAGAAACTCAATTGAATAAAGGACTCGTATTTATTATTTGAGGAAAATCTCAAGTCGAGATTTCTGAGTCTGTAATTGATAAAAATGCGAATGCTCATGAAACAGATGATAAAGTTGGAGTATGTCATCAAATAGAAAGTCATGAATTTGAAAATCATGTCAAGCTTCAAGTTGAGAATTCAAGTTTGAATCAATCAATGTATCAATTTGAATTATTATCCTGAGAAGCTATTCTTTTCAAGGAGTTCAAAGAAGTTACGTTGATATCTAAATAACTTGATAATGATCAAGAATTTAAATCAATTAAAGAAAAGCTATGATTTCATGTTGCTGTTGAACTTGTTACTTTATAGCTGAATTCCATTTTTGCGATACAAGTTCCTGAATTAACTCCTGAGAAAGAGTATCTAAGATTGGAGTCAGAGAAGTTTTGAATAGAAAAATTCGGACATGTTGACCCTAAAGTTGAATAATCGTTATTGTATTTTAATCAAACTGGAAAATTCAGAGAATATGAATAGGATCAACTGCCTAAAACCTCAACTATTTGAAATTTTAGATCTGTTCAGATATTGCTTATGTTTTGTAGATTTGTTGAATAATTCTCATCTCAAGACAAACTGCTTTTAGCTGTAAAATCCGGTCATGCTATAATTGCTGCATCAGCAATATGACTTGATAGCAATAAGATTGTCAACGATAATGTTAAAACTTTTTTAAAAATATTTTTCATATAAATTAATTAATTTTAAACTTCATATTTTTTAGTTCGTATATTTTTTTCGTATCCATAATGTTGAGAAAATATTCTCAAGCAGGCAAGGATTTAGGGATTTTAACTCACATTACATTATCATTAAATATAGTGAAGCTAGTGCTTTTTAAAATCAAATTATTGCTTAGTTCTATGGATATTATCTTATTGAATCAATTTCATTGTATTGTAATATATTTGTCAGAGTCATTTTTAACAACTTTGGGATTTATGTCGGATATGTTGATTTTTTCCGGCGAAAACGTAAATTTTATTTTATCATTTAGTGTAAAAATATTTCAATCATTCAATCATAAAAAGATAAAGTAATCTCATCAAGAAAAAGTGTTTTTATCAATTGGAACATATAATTTATCTGAATCGAATACTGATCTAAGATTTTTCCCTCAAATATTCACAAAGCTTACTGAATCAAGGTTGTCTCATCTTAATTCCAGCAAATTGTTTATATTGGAATTAAATGAGTTATTTTTTAAAGAAATATTTCCAGGCTTATCTTTTTTTAAAGTTTCTGGTTCAATATTCTCCTTTTCATGATTCTCTACTACAATAACTTCGACAATGTCATTTTTATCTTGATTTATATTTTTCACTTCTCAGATAACTTTAACTTGAGCAATGTCAATTATTCTTATTTTCCTTAATTTATCTTCATCAATGATTGAATCATCAAGATAAATTTTTTTTATATCAATGAATCCTTTTATTTTATTCAGGTTGACCAAAACATCTTTCGGATTATTTGTTTTCAATGTAAATATGTATTCGATTTCATCTCATTTTTTATAAGGAATATCTTTTCAAAAATCGGTTTGCCATGTATTGTTTCTTAATATTGAATCGATGGAGAGATAGTTTTTCTGAAATAGATTAGTTTTATTTGAATAAACAAAAATGATAACAATCAATGAGATTGCTATAAATAGGTAAAAATAAACTTTATTTTTCATTAAGCTTAATAAACGTAAAGATTAATATCTTTAGCAATGATATTCGGTCAATCATTCAATGTAACAGTAACTTTTGTTGGATTTGGCGTAGGTACGTCTGCGGGCGATAAATAAGTGAAATTTATATACGCTCAACTTGAAGAATCAAAGCCAGAAGAAACAATGGTTCAGCTAACCGGATTTGAATATCAAGTCATTGGAGTTATATTAAATGAAATTTCATCTTTTTCATCATCGATCAAATATATCGAATAATTTTGGATTTTATTTTTTCAAATTAATTTAGGATCACTTGATGGTAAAATAGAAATAATTTTTGGAGAATGATTAATATTTCACACAACAGCTGAAATCGAAACTGAAAAACTATTCGCAAAAACCATGCTTCATGTTGCAAGCATTAACAAGAATGTTATAAAAATAGTTTTTTTCATAATTATCTATTGTTTTTTATTTCTTCAAGTAAGTCTTTTTTTAATTTTTCTTTTGACTTAGGAACTATAACTTTTATATAATAGCCTATTCATGCAATAATGAGAATCACAAAAGCTATCATATAATAATTCAATCAAACATATTGCTCATCATAACTTATTATGAATGTTTTTGATTGTTTAAAATCTTTTTTTTCTTTATCTTTTCATTCATAGCTTAGACTAAGATTTGCGGTGATTTTTTTATTTACTGTTTTTGAATGTATTTGTTCCCAAAATTGAAGATAAGCTCTTTTTTCTGCTGCTTTTGAAGCATAATAATCAGAAAGATTCTTAAATTCAACGACTTTTTTTCCATCATCCTTTAAAATTTGGTATCAAAATCAATTCCAGATTGATATATATTTTCTTTCACTTTTAGGTAAAACATTTCAAAGGGCGTCATTTATGGGAATGTAATCAACCATTTTTTCTCATATGAAAGCTCAAGAAGGGCTGATAATCGACTCTTTTCATATGTTTTTCAATGTTTCTCAATTTTCATCGATAAGTTCTATTTTTCAAGTTGGTTTCAAATGTGTATTTCAATCGTTTTTAAATTTTGTTTCAAAATAAATCGGAAGATTTGAAAAATCGCTTTTTTGAGTCAAAGAGTTATTGTTTTTCTCTCAGATTTGAAATTCAGTCAAGGCTCAGCTTATTCTGATATCTCAAGGTACATTAATAAGAACCAAGACTCAGAGTCTTTGGACAATTGCAACTTGAGCTCAGTTTGGTGCACCTGGAGAAAAGAAAATTGCTCAATAATGTCATCCAGGCTCTCAATTTTCAGGAACCCTGACCGTGAATCTTATTTCTCTAGTTTCTCAAGGTGCTAGTGTAATGCTTTCATTTTCAAGTTCAACCCAATGTGAAAGTGTATATGATTCTGTTTTTTGGTCTTGCGGTTTAATAAAAGTTGGATTTCCAGTGTCGTCTCAAGCTATAAAATCTTCTTTTGAAGTATAAAGTGTAATCGGAGTTTTGTCAGTATTTGTGACTTTAATTATTTCTGATCTTTGATCTCATGCATTTATTGTAAGCTCATGTTTTAGGGGAGAAATACTTAAATCAGCTTTGGATATTCAAAAAAATACAAAAAAGCTTAATATAACAGCTAAAAATTTCAAGAATTTCATAAAAATATTATAAGGATAATATATGAATAGTAACTAATTTTTAGAAAATTTCAAATTAATAAAAGAAATTAATCATTGATACGCTTATGGCTTTTAAAAAAAATAAATTATTGATTTTATATAAATCAATATAAATTTTATAAATGATTCTAAAATTTTTCATAGAATTCTTTTGAAAAAGTTTCTAGACTAAAAAGCCTGATTCTCTCTGTTTCATTTTATATTTAGTCTTTTTTCGGTTAAAATTATTTTTTAAATCATTACTGTAATAATTTGAAAATTAAATAAAATTATTTTCAAAATGAAAAATCTTCAGACTTAAAAGGAGATTACTTAACTTAATTTTTTTTGCAGATTACACTGAAACCTTGCGTTTTATTATCATTATTTAAATTAATAAAATCATTGGTTGAATATAGTATTCTATATTTTCCTTGGGTACTGCTCATTGAGGTTGAAGTCCACCACTTTCAAATTGTACCCATTGTAATATATGAACCTTCATGATTTGATCAATCTAAAGAAGAAATAATTCATTTTAATTTATTTCATGTCCATCAAGTTGCTCAAACATTTGTTATATAACTTGACCATTCCCAATCAGAAGGAAGATGCCATCAAGCTCACAATTTTCAACATACAGATTTTGATAAATTTTCAGTTGTAGAAGTATCTCATTCGGATAATCACATAGCTTCATACCATGTATAAAATCGAGCCGACCCACATATATTATTGTAACACCATTTTTCTATAATATCTATACTTGACGGCATAGTTAAGGCTGAAGCAAGCATTGTTCAGTGTCCAACATTTTGGGTCGTCCAACATGCTCAATCAAATATTCATGTTGTATATGTTTCTCATAATGCATGAACTGGATATCAGCAAACGAATACATAATTGGCAGAGCAATTTACAGTGCTTATTCAATTATTACATGTCCAATTATAAGCTCAATCAGATCAAATAGTATCAACATCAGCCTTCGTTCAAAAATTACAGAAATTAGATGATGGGTATATCGGTGTTGATGTTCAATTTGCAGATCAACAAGATGCTTGTCTTGTCGCTGTACAATTTGTATTGGTTCATAAGTTAGGACTGTTACAACTCCATGTATATTGAGTTGAAGTGGTTGTCACTGATGTTTGTTTTCATGCATAACAAAGCTCTCATATTGTAGAAGGTTCAGTTGCTCTGATTGCTCAATTAGCACTTCAACATAATCAATTCACAGGAGGCGGAGGTCATATCTTTCATCATAGATAATTTTTGAAGACATTTTCTCAATAGGTTCTCTCTCATGATCATGTAAGATTAATCATTGAATAATATAATTGTTCTCAAGATACGCTTGATCAAGAATATGATAGTTGTATCTTATCTATAAAAGATTGTGTATCCGCATAAATCAATTCTAAATTTGATCAAGTCCATATAATTGAGGGAGTAAAGCTTATTCAAATATTCTGTTTGTTTGAAAAAACCAGTTTTCATGAAAGCGACTGGATATCTAATCATGTTCAGGTCATTCATGAATTGGACAAACTGATTGTCGGCGACGTTATGGCATAATATATTCATCAAGTATGAGCTCTAAGTACCAATCAATTATAGTTTCATTTGATATATGAG
>CAYWJC010000279.1:0-11664 GCA_964458505.1 uncultured Candidatus Peribacteria bacterium
TTTTTGAAATTATGAAAAATACATCTTCTGAAATATCAGAATTAAATGAAGCATTTTTAAGAAGAAAACATGTAAGTGAAATATTACAAAATTTAAGAATTAAGATTCAAATGCCATGATGGGATGTAACTTATAAATCAAAAGAGATTCTTTCTGATTTAGATTTTGCAACGCCAATTGATTTATATAATGAATTGACCACAAGAATCAGAACTGCCAATAATGAAGAATTATCCTATATAAAATTTAGTATAGAAGATTTTATCAATTATGCTAGTGAAGTGAAAAATTTATATTTGAGAATTTTTATTAATCTTTCACTTGCTATTTATAAAAAAGAACAAGAATTAGAAAAAGATCAAAGTGTAAATGGAACAAAAGAAAAAGTAACTGATATTCTTGAAGGCAATAACTAAAATTTACATAAAAAACCCCCAAGTTCAACTTTGGGGTTTTTGTTTTAATCTAAATTATTTTAACAATTCTTCAATAACTCTTTCGAATTCACTAACTGGATATGCTCAAGCTATAAGAATATACTTTCCTGTTTCATTATTAATGATAACATTTCCTGGAGTTCATTGTACTCATAATTTTTTTCATTCAGCAGTATCAGCATCGAATTTTGCAATATGTCTTTTTGAATCAAGACATTGTTGAAATTTCTCTGTATCAAGTCATGCTTCTTTTGCAAGTGGAACTAAATTATCTTTACTAAATCATGTTCCATTTCATCAGTTTGATCTTGAAAATATTTGTTTGTAATAAAAAACATAAGCATCTGCTCATCCCAATTCTCAAGCACAAAGATTTGCACTAGCCTCAATTTCAGCATTTTCATGAGGAACTCATCTAAAATTCTTGAAAATGTTATTAACTTTATCCCCGTATTTTTCTTTGATTTTATCAATGTTTCATTCTTTAAATTGTCTGATACAAAATGGACATTCCAAATCAGAATATTCAACTATTGTTATTTTAGCATCTTTATTTCATTCAATATATGCTCAATTTTTGATTGCTGCTAATTCATCTTTTGATAATGTTTTTACGGCATCCGCATTATTTGTTGATCATTGTGTATTATCTTGAGCTCAATTTCATTGTTGTTGCTTATATTGCTTAACAAATGTTTCAACTTGTTCAAGTTGCATTTTATTTATTATCTTGTAGTTCTCTTCTCATCATACTTTACTGTATTCAACTTCCAATATTTTTTTGTTAACTTCTTGGGGAATCAAATAATATAAAGAAAGGATTACTGCAATTGTTGATAAAATAATAAATAAAACCGTAATTCAAACTGGCGAATTTTTTTGAGTTTCTTGAACTATTTCCTCTTGAATTTCTTCTGTTTCGACAGGTAATTTCTTAGATTTAACCATAAAAATTATTATTAATATTAAAAACCACTTAAGGATATTATAAAAAAATTATATTGCAAGCAAAAAATTATTGACAATTATTCGATACATTGGATCAATATTTCTTCCCTAATTACATCTTTTAAATCAATTGATGTATTTTTTGTATTTATGTATTTTATATCATCAGGATTAGAAGCATTATATTCTTCTTTGAATTCTCTCTCGATTTCTTCAATTTTAATGTTTCTCTGAATTCATTCGTACATTACATTTGTTTCGAGATTTTCAAAAACAACCATTATTCAATCATCAAGCGTAATTAGCTTTAATTTAAGTCTTAATGGTCATATAAAATCCAAATCAGGGTAAAATCATGGTAAAACCTCACCATTGAATTCAAGCTCTCTAGAATCTCAAGAAAAACTAGCAAGCAAATCTCATACAGGTATTTCAAACATATATTAGGGTTTAGAATTTATTTATTAAATATAATAAAAACACTTTTGTAATATTCAATCTAATTTTAAAAAAAATTAAAGTTCAATTATTGTAAGATCTATTTTTGAACTTATATCAAGATTTGCTCTATTTTGTTTTACGCCCTTTAAGCTTGTAATTCATAATGCCTTTAATTTTTTTTCAACAATTTCAATAACCTTTTCCGTTCATTTATCTTGAACATACAGATTAAGAAGCACGTCAAATTTACCCTGAAATTTATTTCTTAAATCATTAATATCAACATTTTCAGGTCTTCCGTACAATTTTCTAATTTTTTCAGTTTGATTTCAATAAATTATTTGGAAAATTGATAACTCTTTCATATTTTTAAAATATTATGTTCTAATGGAAAAATCTGATTTTGTCTGCTGATGGGTGGTTCTTGAGCCTTTCAAGTGTTTTTGCTTCGATTTGCCTTACTCTTTCTCTGGTTACTCAAAATTCTTTTCAAACCTCTTCTAATGTATGAACATCTCATCCATCAAGTCAGAATCTCATTATTATAATCTTTCTTTCTCTTGGAGTTAGAAAATCAAGCATTTCGTAAAGATTTTCCTTTAAAAGAGTCAGATTTGCTGATCTGTCCGGAGTAAGATATTTATCATCCTCAACGAAATCCCCTAAAGTAGTATCTTCTTCTCATCAAACTGGAGAATCAAGAGACAGAATATCTTGGGAAATTCTCATGATTTGTCTAACTTTTCTGATATCCATATCAAGTTCCACTGCAAGTTCTTCCATTAATGGTTCACGGGCAAGTTCTTGAGTAAGTCTTCTATATGTATGTGTAAATCTGTTTATAGTTTCTACCATATGTACAGGAACCCTTATGGTTCTAGCTTGATCTGCAATTGCTCTTGTTACTCATTGTCTAATCCACCAAGTCGCATAAGTCGAAAATTTGAATCATTTTTCTGGATCGAATTTATCAACCGCCCTAAAAAGACCAACGTTTCATTCTTGAATCAAATCAAGAAGTCAAAGTCATCTTCACATATATTTTTTTGCAATGGATACAACAAGTCTTAAGTTTGCTTCTGCAAGCCTTTTCCTTGATTCTTGATCTCATTTTTTAATAAGCCTTCAAAGTCTAACTTCCTCTTCTGCATCAATTAAAGGAAATCTTCAGATTTCATTTAAATACATTCTAATAGAATCATCGCTTATCTCTGACAATTCTATTTCTTTTTCTTTCCCTTCTGAAAATTTAAATAATTCATCTTTATCAAAAGAATCAACTACTTCAACTCATAATTTCAAAAGTCTTGTGTAAATATCATCTAATCTATCAAGATCATCCTCTGCGTTTGGTATTGCTGACATCAATTCATCGTGAGTAAGCTTTCATTCAGCTTTTCACTTCTTTATAAGAAGTTGCAATCTTTCATCAAGTCATTCAAGAAACTCAGCAGGAACTGTATAATCTATAAATTTTTGAAGTCATTTTCAAATCCTTCTTTTATCAAGACTTCTGTCTATTGGCATTTTTTTTAATCCTTTTTCCTTTTTTCAAGTTCACTCTTCCTCACCTTCGTCAGAATCATCTAAATCGAAATCATCGAAATCATCGAAATCATCGAAATCTTCATCGAATAAATCTTTTGGTTCATCTGAATCAATTTCAGATTCTGCTTCAAAATCATCTTTTTTATAAGATTCTTTTTTCTTTTTAGATTTATCGTCAATAGCACCTCAAACATTTTTTTTCAAAGGAACTTCTTTTTTTATTTCTTCTAATGGATTTAAATCCAACTCTCATAATTCTAACAAATCTTCTTCACTAAAATCTAAATTATTTAGATCTACCTCTTCGATATTATTTTTTTCTTCTTTCTTTTTAACCATGAAATTTATAAAATTAATAAATTACAAACAAAAAATCTAATCAACTTTAAAATTGATTATCTCATAATTCAATGTTTTTTTGCTTCTCTAATCAAATTGCTATATTTTTCAAATAAAGAACTGTCTCAAGGACTTTTTTTCAAATCTTCGTCGAGTTTTCTTTTTTCTTTTTCAAATATGGCCTTATTTAAAATATTTATAAGGTCTTTGAATTTTTGATATATTTTATCTTTATTTAAGTGAATATTCTCTTCTTCTATGAAAAGTTCTATTGTTTTGATAAAATCGATATCAATCGATTCATCTTCTAAATATGTGTTTTTAGCTTTAAGAAGCCGAACTAAGGTGTGAGAAAATTCTCCACCTTCAATTTCACTTTCATTATAATAAAAATTTTCAAAAAACAAATCAAAATAACCATAAAGTGTCAAATATCAACACAATTGTTCATAAATTCAAAATCATTTTTTATCGAATGTTTTCGTTACTCAAAAATTCTTTTCTCTTGTTTGTCTAAGTTCGGCATATAAAATATCCGTTCATATGTCTAAAAATCTTGAGATTTCCCTAATATAGAAGTCTATTTCTATCTTCGATTCCATTTTTTTAAGAATTTTCATCAAATCTTTTATAAGTGTTTTTTTTCACTGAACTCAAGAAATATCATATTTTTTTTCTGCTTGTTTAAGATAAAATTCAACCAAAGAATAAGCTTTCTTAATATGAAAACTAAAATCTTCTCCTGATTTTATAAGTTCATCCGGATCCTTGAATTGAGCTAAATCAATTACTTTTATATCCACTTCTTCATTCACAAGATTTTCAATGCTCAAAAAAGTTGCATTGATTCCAGCTGAGTCATTATCAAAACAAAAATATATTTTTTTAGTCAATCTTTTCAGAAGTTTTACTTGCTCTAAGGTCAATGCCGTTCAGCTAATTGCAACAGAATTCTCAAATCAAGCTTGGTTTAAGGAAATTAAATCCATTTGTCATTCTACGACAATAACGAAATCTTTTTTTGAGATTTCAGTTTTGGCTAAATTTAGTCAAAAAAGAATTGAGCTTTTATCAAAGATTTTGGTTGATGGCGAATTCAGATATTTTGGAAGACTATTATCAAGAACTCTTCCCGTAAAAGCTACAACATTTCAAGTATAATTGAAGATCGGAAAAACAATCCTTCAAAAAAATTTATCTCTATTTGATGATACAAATACTCCTGAGTCGATTATCTCCTTATCTTTGAATCATTTATCTTTAAGTTTATAGAAAAGTGTCCTTGGATCTCCGCTGTATCAAAGCTTGAATTTCTTGATTGTCTCATCTGTAAGTCACCTATTCAATAAATATTCAAGTTTATCTCTATTTTCACTTTTGTATAAGTCATTATGATAAAACTCAGCTGAAATCTTATAGATATCAAAAATATCACCTGAACTATCTCATCTTTCCTTATAGAAATCTGTCTTCAATTCTACTCAAGCTTCTTTTGCTAGTTTGTGTACTGCCTCAGAAAAACTGATTTTCTCCATTTCAGACAAGAATTTTATGGGTCATCATCAATTATGACAAGAAAAACAATACGCTATGTTTTTTGCCGGACTAATTACAAAAGATGGTGTTTTTTCGCTATGAAAAGGACATGATGCTTTATAGTTCACTCATGCTTTTTTTAGCGGAAGATATCTTGAAACCAAATCTACGATGTTTATCTTTTCATCTATTTCTCTTGAGATTGACAAACTTTTCTAAAATTAACAAATTATTAGTTGGATATTACTCAAAATGAGTGAAATTGCAACAGAGAGTTTAAGTTAGAAACCAGATTCAAAATGTTATCATCATTAGAGAAATGTGACAATTAATAATATATTAGGCTATTACTTAGCACCTTGCACTTTTATTATATCTTCTTGGAAAAAACCTCTTTCAGTGTTTTAATGTCATAAATATGTAAAATAACATTTTTGGATCCATTATCACTAGATGTAACCGTATAATATAAATAATTATCATCAATATGATATCAAGAATCAATTGAATTTCCGATTTTAAATTCTTTATTTTCACCTGAATTTAAATTATTTAATGACATTTCTCATCATCACAATCAAATATTACAAACTAGATAATTTTGGCTTTCTTGACAAGAAATAGTCAATAGAATATCTATGAATTTTTTCTTATTTCAGATATCAATCAAGGTTAATCATTTTCAAACATAATAATTCGTATAAAATCAAATATATTTTCAATTTTTGTAGAATTTATTGAGTTCAACTCTCCATTTTACACATTTTGGAGAATCTATATTATCCGAACCACATTCTCATTTATCAATTAATTCTTGAACTTTTTTATTGTAATTATTTACTTCCTCTAAATTTATTAAACTTTCTTTTCAATTCAGAGTTATTTTTATTTTATCATCAATATTATTTTCACTTAGTATATATTCAGCCTTAAGATCGCCTTGAATCAAAGCTCAAGTGCTATTTTTCCCTAATTCTTGTTGTTTATTTAAATTTTCATCTATTTTTGCAAGAATGTCTTTAATTTGAGAATCTGAAAAATTTATTGAATTTTCAGATTTTGTTTCAGATTTTGTTTCACTTCAAGAATTTGTGACTATAGAATTCTCTTTCAAGTTTGTTTCTATAAAATTATTTAAATCACCATTAAAATCATAATTACCAGAGTCAATTCTTTCTCAGTTTTTTATATCTTTACATTTAAAGTCTCAATATGACTCTATGTTATCAATCATATACTGTGGAATTTCCGGATTATTAAAATTAAGAATAACATTGTCTATTATCTCAGTTGAATCCGATAAAGAATAATAAACAAATACATTACTCTTTTGAATGATTATGTAAACCGGAGCGACAGCTCAATCAAAATCATTTGATTGAGCTAAATAAATTCTCAAGTCTCATTTTTGTGCTGATTTTTCATACAAGTAAAACCCATTGATACGGCTCTCATCTATTCATTTCATATCATCAACGACATTTTTAATAGTTTCTCAATCCTTTCAGAAATATACAAACATTTTTCTTGGATAATTATCCTTTTTCTCATAAAGTTTTACTCAAATACAATCATTCTCAAATATCAGATGCCTATCTTTGTTTTCAGGTTTTTCACTTCATGAACCTGCTTGAGTACTTCAGCTCGAATTTTTTTGAGAATCTCCAAAACCCTTAATCTTCTCTGAAACTTTACTAAAAATCTTAACTTTAACATCAGGATTAGCAAAAAGATAAGATCACAAGACAACAAGAACAAGTCAAATTATTCAAAAAAATAATGGCAGAAGATTCTTTTTCATAGGTAGTAATTAAAAAATAATTGATATTTAAGATTGTATATATTTATAAAAAGTTGTAAAAAGATTTTTTCAATTAGCAACCCGAGATTATCAATTATCATTGCGAGGAAGTATGACGCGGCAATCCGTTTTTTGTCTAATTAACAAAGGGATCCTTCGATTCCTCAGGATGACAACGGATTCATTTAATTCAACTCTTTAAAAAGACTTCTTTTAATGTATTTAGATTTTATATTTCAAGAACATTATGCTTTTTACGTATAAAAATTTTACAAACCATTCAAACTTAATAAACTGATTTTATGTAAGTTTTAAACCAAATTATGATAATAGAAGTTATCCCATTTGATATATCGATTGATGACAAATGATTCAGTTATTTTGTCAAAGATGAAACCGGGAATCAAATAAACATTTGATCAATTGTCGAGGTTCCATTTAAAAATATGGTCACATTGGCTATTGTATCGAAAATGGACTCTGAGATAGATGAGGAGGTTGAGCTGAAATCAATCGTTTCAGTTATCTGCTCAATGCCGGTTTTATCAAAATATCAAATCGATACGATTTACGAATTATCTTCAAGATATTTAATTCATATACATAAAGTTCTAGCACTGTTTTTACCGAAATTTATTTATACATTTTTGGAAAAGAAATCATTTGTCGACCTTTTAAATATTCCTCAAAAAACATTTAAAGAAAAATGAGAAAAAAGACTTTTGTTTTGCAGTAAAAATGATAATTTTTCTGAAATCTTGAATTTATTGGAAAAAAGTGAAAATGTCGTTCTTGTTTTCCCTGATGATTTTATGTTGGATGATTTTATAGAACTTTACCCTTATTTAATTGAAAAATCCATAATCTATAAAAATAAATTCAGTTACGTAAAAAAATACAAAGCCTTTATTGATACCTACAACAAAACAAAAAATATTATAATTTGAACTAGAAAAATTCTTCAATATAATCTCGAAGCTTATGAAAAAATAATATACATTGAAGATGTTTTTGTTAAATATCTTCATAGTTATAACCATAAATATAAGAATCTGGATCTGATTGAAAGTTTTTGAAAAAATTGAAATTTTAAGATAGATATCCTTTCAAAAGTTCCTTCTCTTGATTTAATATACAAAGCATCAAAAAAAGAATATAAACTTGTAAATATTTAAAATGAATAAAAGAATAGAGAAGTTCATAGAAAAGGATTTTCCTTATTACATAAATTTATTTCTAAGAAAAATAGAAATTTTAGACAGACAAAAAATCGTTTTTTTTGCTTTTGTTTGAATATGTTTGATTATTGTTCTGACAACTTTTAAATATACGGTCAGTGAATATGAATATTACAAGGCTCTTGCAGATAGACAACAAACAACAGTAGTAAAGAATCCCGTATCTCGATGAACAATATATTCAAACAATGATCCCATTTGAGTTCTTGCAACAAGCACTGATTTATCTGATCTTGCCATCGATCCTCAATGAATATGATCCAAAGAAAAGCTCATAATCTTTTTAACTGATATAGTTCAAGAGGAAATATGTCAAAATAATTCTGCCGAAGAATGTTTTGATAATCTTTTATCTTTCCTCAAAAAAAATGAGCTTGATGACTTTTTATATGAAACAAACTATATTAAGACAAAAATACAAGAAGAAGTAAGAACAAGGGTTGAAAAGAAATATGTTGATTCTGTCTTGATTAAGCCGAATCTGAATGAAAATGAAATAGCCTCAGTCAGCAAATTATGATTAGATTGAGTTTTTCTGGTTATAAATAATCTTTATGCGGATCCTACAAAAGTGGATCAAAACAAAATAAGCAAATCGCTTTCTGACATTATTTGAATGTCCGAATCTGATATAAGAGATATAACAAAAAAGCGTGAAGTAAGATATGCGAAATTTTTATCGAAATTAAGCCTACAAATAAAAGATAAAATAGATTTGAGGATTACAAACGAAAAAAATGCAATAAAAAAATGACTTTTAATAGATGAAGATTCAATTTATAAATTCATAATATTAGAACCTCACCCTACAAGATTTTATCCTGAAAAAAATTTGGCTGCTCAGGTTGTTTGATTTACTAATAATAGTGCCGAGTGAAGATATGGAATAGAATGATATTTCAATGAGGAATTAAAATGACAGGAATGAGTGAAATTCACAAAAAAGGATATTTCATGAAGATCCATATGACTTTATGAAATGCCAGAAAAAAAGCTTGTTAATTGAGCCGATATAAAATTAACCTTAGATAGAAATATACAAAAAGAAGTTTCAAAAATATTAGAAGAATGAATAAAAGAATATAAGGCCAACAGATGAAGTGTTGTTATTATGGATCCTAAAACCTGAGCTATAATTTCAATGGTTAACTATCCAGATTATGACCCTAATGACTTCTGAAGCGTTTATGAACTTGAAAGGGTAAATTATGGAAAATATCCTAATCCTGGGTTCGATCTATTATGAATGCCTCTTTTTGTAGAAGATTCTCAAATTTGATCAGATTTCGTTTACAATAACAAAAAGATAAAATTGAGAACGGCAACAGAAAATGAAATTTCAAATTCAGCCGTCCCAAAATATAAATATAAGAATAACTTTTGACCTTGAGTTTATGCTAATGAAGCTATTTGATCATTATATGAACCAGGTTCGGTTTTTAAGGCGATAACTGCGGCGATATGAATAGATACATGAGACATCAAGCCAAGCGATACTTACAGAGATAATTGATTTGTGGAAATTGATAACTTTAAAATTAGTAATATTGCAAAGGAATGTATTTGAATTCATTCATATGCTCATGCGCTCGATTGGAGTTGTAATGTCTGAATGATCGATATAGTCAAAAAAATTGGTTCAGCCTTGTTTTATAGATATATACACGACTTCTGATTCTGACAAAAAACAAACATAACCCTTGATGGAGAGGTTTTCTGAAAAATCCAACCGTATGAAAAATGGTCGAGAGCAAAATTATTCACACAATCTTTTTGACAATGAATAACTGCAACCGTTTTACAAATGGCTGCAGCCTATTCGGTTATTGCCAATGGATGAATCTACATGCAGCCATATATTGTCGATTCAATAACACTTCCGAATTGACAAACGATAAACAATGCACCAACTCCTTTAAGAAGAGTTATAACAGAGGAAACCTCAAAACAAGTTATCGCAATGCTTACAGAATGAGCAAACATTTGATATGCTAAAAAATGATGAGTTGAATGATACGATATGGCTTGAAAAACATGAACTTCACAAATTGCATCCAAATGAAAATACGAAACTTGAACCGCATGACATACGATAACTTCATACGGATGATTTTGACCATCTTCAAATCCAAAATTTGTAATGATAGTAAAAATTGATAGACCAAGATCGTCAGTATATTCAGAAACAACATCTTCTGCTGTTTATTCAAGAATCGCAAAATATTTATTGAATTATTATTGAATCCCAAAAGGAAAATAATTAATGTCTTTATTAAAATTTACTCAATTCTAAAAATTTCCTATAAGCAACATTTAATTATGAGTCCAGAGAAAAAGGCTGTAATAACAGCAAGCTTTACAGCAGTTTTACTTATTGCAATAAAGACAGCTGCATGAATTATGACATGAAGCATGGCTATTCTGACATCTGCTATTGATTCGACTCTGGATTTTTTCGTATCTATGATGAATTTTTTCGCAATAAAGAAATCCGAGGAACCAGTGGACCAGGATCATAATTATTGACACTGAAAAATAGAATGATTTTGAGCTTTATTTGAATGAATTATCATATTCATTTCATGATTATCGATAATCTACTTTTCAGCAGAAAAAATAATAAACAATGATGTTCTGCAAAAAACCAATGAATCAATCTATGTTATGATTATTTCAGTCATTATAACTTTTCTTCTTGTAAAATTTCTTGCAAAAACCGCTAAAGAGACAAATAGCCTGATTATAAAGTCAGATTTGCTCCATTATAAAACAGATCTTATAACTAATTTCTGAATTATAATTTCTTTAATAATTATAAAACTTTTGGATTTTCCGGTCATCGATCCAATTATTTCAATTGCAATAGCTTTTTATATAATGTATTGAAGCATAGAAATATTCAAAGAGTGAATTGATATGCTTATGGACAGAGCGATTGAAGATAAATATATTGATTTTATAAAAAATACAGTACTAGAACATAAGGAAATAGAAAGCTTTCATCTTCTGAAAACAAGAAAATCCTGAAAAAAGATTTTCGTAGAGTTTCATATAGTATTCATAAATCCAGAAATATCACTTAGAATCGCTCACACAATCAGCGATGAAATCGAAACAAAAGTTTTAAATGAAATTTCCAACTCTGAAGTTATGATTCATCTTGATTATTTTGACGACAGCAATGATCTAAATAATCCAAAACTTAAAAATGCTTTTTAGTGAAAAACCTTACTCACAAATTTATTTCTTACTAATCGATAAAATCAAGTAAATAATAGGGATGCTTATAATCATTGTGATAACCAAATAAAACAGAATCAAAATAGGGCCTCCAAATGCAATAAAATAAGGAAAATTTTCTTTAAACCCGCCAAAA
>CAYWJC010000280.1:0-2592 GCA_964458505.1 uncultured Candidatus Peribacteria bacterium
TCGCGAGTTCGAATCTCGTTGGCTCCGCCAAATATATGAAAAGCCATGAGTTAAAAGATCGGAGAAAGGGGTAATATGAATAAATATTTTGTACATTTACTCTTCTCTCTTTTCTCTTAACTCTAAATTTGGGGATTTAGCTCAGTTGGCTAGAGCGCCTGCCTTGCACGCAGGAGGTCAAGGGTTCGACCCCCTTAATCTCCACCAAATTTAAATAAAATTAGGTCTTAGATCTTAGACCTTATTGTGGTTTAGGTTAAATCCTAAATCTTAATTCCTAAATTCTTAAACATGTGATTAAGTAACAAAAGACCTAGAGCTCTTAATTATGCAGTAACAAAGAAATGAGCAAAATCTTGAAAAAAAATAGAGAATGCTATTCTTCATTATAAGGCTATTCTAAGAAGAGAAGTAATTGAATGAAATACAAAATGGCTAGAAAACGCTAAGAAATTTGTATTAGTAAAATTTAAGAAGTATTCTATTAATATTAATAAAATATAAAATGCCAAGATTAACAACTAAAGCTCACAAGAAATTAAAAAGAGCAACTTTAAGAATCTCTAAAAAAATGAAAAAAATTAATAAATAATCTTTTGATTTTTATACTTTTTTTCATATGATTGATACACTTAAATTTACAACTATTTATTTATTAATTTATTAATTATTATGGCAACTTTTGATAGATCAAAGCCACATTTGAATATAGGTACTATCGGTCACGTAGATCATGGTAAAACTACTACGACTGCTGCGATATCTGTAGTAACAAATAAACATTTTGGTACAGGTGAAGTAACTTCATTTGATAAAATTGATAGCGCTCCTGAAGAAAGAGCAAGAGGTATTACTATTAATACCGCTCATATCGAATATGAAACAGCAACAAGACATTACGCTCACGTTGACTGTCCATGACATGCTGATTACATCAAAAACATGATTACTTGAGCTGCACAAATGGATGCTGCTATTCTAGTAGTTGCTGCAACTGATGGACCAATGTCTCAAACTAGAGAACATATCCTATTGGCAAGACAAGTATGAGTTCCATATATCGTTGTTTTCATGAATAAATGTGACATGGTAGATGACTCAGAAATGCTTGATCTAGTTGAAATGGAAATCAGAGATCTTTTGACTAAATATGAATTCCCAGGAGATGATACTCCAGTTATTAGAGGATCAGGACTTGTGGCATTAGAAAATCCTGCTGATTTAGAAAAACCATATGGTGCAAAATCAATCATTGAATTATTTGAAGCAATCGAAAAATTCGTTCCAGTTCCACAAAGAGATCTTGATAAACCATTCCTAATGCCAGTTGAAGATGTATTCTCAATTAAAGGTAGAGGAACTGTAGTTACAGGAAAAATCGAACAATGAGTTATTAAAATTTGAGATGAAATTGAAGTTGTAGGTATTAGAGATACTAAAAAAACAACTGTAACTTGAGTTGAAATGTTCCACAAACAATTAGAAAGATGAGAAGCTTGAGATAACGCTTGATTACTTCTAAGAGGTATTGAAAGAGAAGATGTTGAAAGAGGACAAGTTCTTGCTAAGCCAGGATCAATCAAACCACATACAAAATTTGAAGCTGAGGTTTATGTATTAACAAAAGATGAATGAGGAAGACATACTCCATTTTTCAAATGATATAAACCACAATTCTACTTCAGAACAACTGATGTAACTGGTGCAGTAGAATTACCAGCTGGTGTTGAAATGGTTATGCCATGAGATAACATTAAAATGGTTATTGAACTAGGATCTCCTATAGCTATGGATCAAGGATTAAGATTTGCGATCAGAGAATGAGGAAGAACTGTTGGATCATGAGTAGTTGCTAAAGTTATTGCTTAATTATAGATTTATAAATTCAGGCTCTGTAAAAGAGCCTGAGAAATAAGATTATAATTGTATTAATTAAATTCTTAAATTAGTAATTCTTAATTCTTAATTGAATATATGTCTGCAAAAAATACTGGAAACATAAGAATAGTAGTTAGAGCTTTTGAACATAAATTAATTGATGAAGCGGTTAAAAAAATCGTTATTACTGCAAAAGATTCTTGAGCAATCGTTGTTTGACCTATTCCACTTCCAACTAAACTTGAAAAAATCACTGTAAATAGATCAACTTTTGTTAATAAGGATGCGAGAGAACAATTCGAGATAAGGAGACACAAAAGAATTATTGATATAAAAGATCCTACTTCTAAGACTATGGAATTATTACAATGAATAAATATTCCATCAGGAGTTGGTGTTGATATAAAAATTGTTTAGTTTAAGATTGAAATCAAATAAATTCGTAATTCGTAATACATTATTAAATATATGTCTAGAGTTTGTCAATTAACATGAAAGAGAACATCAACTTGAAATAATGTTTCTCACTCAGTAAGAAGAACAAAAAGAAAATTTATTCCAAATCTATTTTGGAGAAATATAAAAGATCCTTTAACAGGATTAGTAGTGAGAGTTAGGCTTTCAGCTAATGCTATTAAAACCCTTAAGAAAAAGTGAGTATTATAAAGTAGTTCCTTAGTCTTTAAAGACTAAGGAACTACTTTATAATACTCA
>CAYWJC010000281.1:0-4807 GCA_964458505.1 uncultured Candidatus Peribacteria bacterium
CTAAAATAATATGAGCAATAAATAAAGTTAAAACAACCAATTGCATATAACTAAATATTTTATATGATTTGCTCATTTCTATTCTTTATTATTTCTTTAAATCACTTGTAATACCCATAGATCTAGCTGAACCAGCAACGATAGTCATTGCTTGGTCGATATCATTTGCATTCAAGTCAACCATTTTAGCTTCAGCAATGTTTTTTAATTGAGCCATAGTTAAATGTCCAACTTTTTCTTTATGAGGAACTTTTGAACCAGATTCAAGATTTAATTCTTTTTTGATAAGAAATGTCATTGGTGGTTGTTTTGTATAGAAATCAAAAGTTCTATCTTCATAAATATTTATTACTACTGGTAAAACTGTACCTAATTTTTCACGAGTTGCGTCGTTAAATTGTTTACAGAATTCAGCGATTTGTATTCATGTAGGTCATAGAGCGGTACCGACCGGAGGGGCTGGAGTAGCTTGACCTGCTTTAAGTTGTAATTTTACAACTTTTGTTGGTTTCTTTTTAGGAGCCATATTATAATATATTAATTAATTATTTAGTTGATATCTTTAATTTGGAGAAAAATTAAAGAATTTTGTTTTAGAAGCACGATTATTATATGAAAGTTTTTCAAAAATCAATATTAAGTTATAAAAATAATTTTATTAATAATTATTTTGACAAAATTTATACTAATCATATCATCACGAAACGTGTAGTCAAAAAAATTACGGAGGTAGTTTTATGCAAAATGCACAACTGATTCTGATGTTTTTTTGTTTTGCAGTTATTTTAACAAGCATAGATTGTCACATAAACTGTGCTAAAAAGTGGGAAGATTACAACTCGGAATTGCCCAGGTTAATATGGACAATTAGCTTTATAAATGGATTTTTAGCTTTTTCCTTTGGAAAGGGGCTTATAAATTCCATTATATTCTTCCTGAGTTTTACTCTTCTAACTTACGGACTGTCCCTTATTCTTGGAGTGGCGATGGCGAATCGTCTTTACTACAAGATGTAATCGGACAGAGCAAGAAAAAGAATCCCCGAGCAATTGGGGGATTTTTTAATTTGAGTCTAAGTTGAAAATTAGTCCATTTTTTAATTATCAATTCACATAAATTTTATTTTTCAAAAAAAATAACTAAAATCATTTGTAATTTGTAATTCGTAATTAAATTTTATGGCAATAAAATCATCAAAACAAAATGAAGAAAATGAAAGAATCATTACCCCTAAAGAGAAAGATTCTGATTTACAAAACGACATTAAGTTAAGACCTAAGAATCTTTCTGATTATGTAGGACAAGAATCAATCAAAAAACATCTTAACATAGCCATAAAGTCAGCAAAAATTAGAAATGAATCTTTAGAGCATATTTTGCTTTATTGACCTCCTTGACTAGGTAAAACAACATTATCGCTCATTATCTCAAATGAAATGTGAGTCAATCTTAAACATACATCAGGGCCCGCTATTGAAAAACAGTCAGATATTATTTCGATTTTAACTTGAATTCAGGAAGGTGATATTTTATTTATTGATGAGATCCACAGATTAAAGCCGCAAATTGAGGAAATCTTATATTGAGCGATGGAAGATTTTTCCGTTGATATCATGGTCTGATCAGGTACGTGAGCAACTTCCATAAAAATGGAAATCCCAAAATTTACACTTATCTGAGCAACAACAAAGCTTTCAATGCTTTCAAGTCCTTTGAGAGATAGATTTTGAAATATTTTAAAACTTGATTTTTATGATATCGATGATCTTTCTAAAATAGTTAAGAGATCATTCAAGATATTAGATTGTAGCATAGAAAATCCTAAAGTTTTTGAATTGATTGCACAAAAAAGCCGCTGAACTCCTAGAATTGTAAACAGATTCGTAAAAATTGTCAGAGATTATAAGATTGTGGGCTATGAAGTTGAGACTCAATCTTGAATTGAAATAATTTTTTGAGGATTATGAGTAGATCCGCTTTGACTTGATTATTTAGATAGAAAAATACTTGAAAACCTAAATATCAATTTTTGATGAAGACCAGTGTGATTACATACGCTTGCATCAATGATTTGAGAAGAGGAAGATACAATAGAAGATGTAATAGAGCCCTATCTCCTTAAAATTTGATTCATCGAAAAAACTTCAAGATGAAGACAAATAACTTCAGCAGGAAAAAAACATTTGGAAGACTCGATATTTCTATAATTTTTTGACATAAATATCAATTTATTCTATCATTATTACAATATGAATAATATTGCTTTATGGAAATATTTTCTGAAGAAAAATTACCTCAAAAAGATTGAAAAAAAAATCTGCCTTTTATAAATGATAGATTCGATGAAATTTTAACTTTCTCTTTTTCCAGCAGATTAAGTGAAGATCATATAAGGATCATTGAAAGCTTTCTTCGAAAATATGATTTAACAAGTGGAATTATTTGAAAACTTGAAACAAGCAAAGATATAAATGTGAAAGATGAAAATTGAAAAACGGTTCTAATTCATGCTTGTTATAATTGAGATTTTGCACTCGTATCTTATGTTTTGCACTTAAATGCAAAAAACTTCATAGTTTTATGAAAGTGAGCGGATGACTGGACGAAAGTTTGAAAGGGTACAGATCATTCAAAAGCGGAAATATTGAAAATATTGAATTATAAATTTAGGATATCCTAGTCTCAAATGCTTTGAAAAATTAATTCAATAAAAAAAATTATTACAAATAGTAAAACTGCAGTTTTATAGCTAAATACTCAAGTTGCTTCAAAAATGATGTTTCATAATACAAAAGAAGAAAGTAGAACTCATTGTCTTAATGAAGAATTAAGGTTTCTTATATAAATCTCTCATCTGTAATATATTCTTTTGAAGAAAAATATTATCAATGATAAAAAGGAACTTATGCTTAAAAAAAATGCTGTTCCCATAGTGGTGAAGCCAACCTTCATGTTTGACTCTATATCCATATAAAAAAACAAAAGCAAGGCTGAAGTCACGCTTGTAACAAATATAATTGAAAGAACCAAAATATATATTTTTATGCTTAATGATTTTGACATAGAATTTTATTAATATTTTTCATTATATTATAAATACTATATAAAATCGCAAATTATTTTAAAAAACTATCATTGATATATTAAAGGAACAAATGAAAATCAGAAATATTCTTTCTTCTCGATTTTATTTTCTTTAATTTTTTTTATCAAAAATAATGAATTTTTTATAGGTATTACCATATTTCATCAGATTTTTAATTGATCAAGCAGTTCTTTTGGCAATTCTCTTGCGCTAGCAGAAACTAATATTTTATCGAATTTTTCTCATGGAATTCATAAATTATCTCAAGACAATCTTATTTCTGTATTTTGAAGATCGTATTTTTCCAGATTTTCTTTAGAGAATTCAACAAGTTCTGGAATTATCTCAATTCATATTACTTTCCCTTTGTTTTTTATAATTTTTCATAAAAGTACAGTTGTCCATCAGGATCAAGATCAGATATCTAAAATATGATCTCATTCGTTCGGCTGTAATAGTTCAAGCAATATTCATACTGTAGCGGGCTGAGAAATTGTTTGGGAATGTCATATTGGCAGGGGATAATTTGCATATGCTTCCTCCAAATACTCAAATTTTACAAAATTTATCCTATCAACCTCAAGAAAAGCCTCAATTATTTTATCAGTCTTCAAAACACCATCATATATCAGATTTTCTACCATTTCCTTATTGCTTGTAATCATACTAAAAAAGTTAGAAAAATAACTCTTTATTTTAATTAAATATATCATTATGTCAAAAAGTGATATATCAAAATTAGAAGAATTTTATTTTGATTATCAATTATATTTAAATTAAGATTTAAATTGTTAAATTTGAGAATAATCATTTTATGATATTGATTAACCAAGGATTTTTCTTAACTTTAACCAAAAAAATTTTTCACTCTTAAATATGATAAAAAAAAGTCTAATAATTTGAATATTGGAAATATTTCAATATAATATTCGGTTTTTAAATTTTAAAATATGAATTTATGGAATCAGATCATGCCAAGGATAATCCTGAAGTTTGTATGCTCTGGGGTAACTTTTCTTGTGATAAGACACTTTTATGTTGTGAGAATTTTAATACTTTAATTGTTTGATTATTAAATATGAAAGAAAAACATTTTTCAAAAAATTTGTATGAACTTGTAATGAATTTAAAGAATAAAATCGAGATTTATTTTACGGAAATCGATTGAGACAATAAAAAAACAATATTTTTTAAAGGTTTTTTAGAAAGTGCTGTTTGAAGAATTATCGAAAAGGAAGATTGCACAGAGGTTTGACCTGGAGCTATACCTTATGTTCACACTCAAATAACATTGCTAGATAAGATATATGAAACAATACGTAAATATAATAAAGAAGATAAAATCAATCTTATTGATGAGTTGATAGGTATTTATGAAAAAAGAAGAGTTTTTAGTATGAATTTGGGTGAATTTTTCAGATTGTTAGAAAGACAAGTTGAGCAAAGTTAGTTTCTAGTATAATTTCTTTTGTTTTTTATAATATTTTTATAATTTTTATCTTTTTTGATAACAAATTTTGTTTTTCAATCTCAGGCTTTGCAAAATAATCTGTATCATTGAGATTTGACTATCCTATAAGTCAATGATAATCCTATTCATCTTCAGTATTTTATTTCTCATTTGCTGCTTATTTTTTCTTTAAACAGTTTTTTAAGGATATCTGCTGAAATTTGTGGTTCATTTTCTATTGAGAATGAACATATTTTTCATTCTCAATCGGT
>CAYWJC010000282.1:0-3818 GCA_964458505.1 uncultured Candidatus Peribacteria bacterium
GAACGAGGAAACGTAAGATTTGAACACAAAGTTCGCATTTTTTATAAGTTTTAGAATGCGTTTGATCATAGAATCCATATAACTAATTTAACTATTGAATAAGATAGAAGCGCTAATACTATAGCTATTATATTGTAAACTATAATATTTTTTCATTTTGTGACTTTTTCCGAAGCTCATCCGGATGTTATTATCATTATACCTCAAACAACCATGAATGAAACCGATAAAGTCGGCAGAACAATCATTAATATTCTTACTATATTTCAAATAAGGTTTTTTACATTATTCTCTCATTGATCATATTTATCTTTAGCTGGAGACAAAACAGAAACATCAAATTTAAATGCAGCAGAAGTCATGTTGTTTGGGTCATTTTTCCAAGCTGCTGCAGCTGCAGCATTAGCAGCTGCAGCTGCAGCGTTTGTTGGTCAAACTTGAGGTGCTGGTGGTCATACAAAATTTGAACTTGAAGAATCTGATGATGCGGTAGAATTCGCTGAAGCTGCATTATCCAAGGCTTTATCAAGATTTGGCAATACATTAACTTGATTATTTGGTAATTCAGCTCAAAAAACCACTCATATTCCAGTAAAAAAAACGAAAAATGATATTATTAATTTCTTTAGCATATTTTATTAAATCGATTTAAGATAAATTCATTCTATAATATTTTGCTGAAAAAATCAAAAGAATTGATACTTTTTTCTAATATCAACCCCGGGGTTGATTATTTTTCAAAAAAGCTATAATAAATCCGATTATTTTTAACCTCGGGATTGCTTATGAAAATATTTGTTTCTGTATTATTCAATGCAATGATACTTTTTGCATTAACTTATTTTTTGCCTTGAATTACATATTCTTGATGATGGAAATTATTTTTGATAGGTTGATTGATTTTATGAATCCTTAATTTCACGGTTAGGCCAATCTTAAAATTATTTTGATTGCCTTTTATTTTTTTAACTTTTTGATTGTTTGTATTAGTTATAAACTGAATTATTTTGTGGTTGCTTGAAATGATAATCAAGTCTTTAAATTTTGAGGATATAAGTTTTTTTATAAATTGAGGCTTCAATTTTGTAATTGCAGTTGCAATTTTTACTATTTTTAATACAATCTACAACACATTTATTAAATAAAAAAAGGTTTATTCTGATATATTATTGGAGATCCCCTATTTCTTGGGAATTACAATTGTCATATAATCCTAAATACTAATCCTAACCTTTATTAACATGATTGAAATTTTGAAAATAACTCAAATAATATTAAGTCTATTTTTGATTTTTGTTATTTTAATTCAACCAAAAAAAAGCAGTCTTTCTCTTACTAGTTTTTGAAATGAATGATGAAAATTCGAAAAAAGATGAAGCGAAAAAGTTTTGCATAACACTACGATAATCTTAACAGTTCTTTTTATAGTTAATGCTTTGTTATATTTTTTCATGGCTTAAAAAGCCCCGTTTTACCTTTATGAAGTTTATTAAGGATAACTTAATTATATTTTATAGAATAAGGAGGTTTTTATATTTAACAAAATAAGATGTCAATTTATCAAAAAACTAAAAAATATATATTAATATTATCTGTATTTTTTTCTTTATTAGTAATAACTCACTTAATTTATCTCTATTTATACAATTGATCGAAAGTTGTTCCTATTTCCTGATGAACAGTAAGTGTTTGATTTGTATGAAATTCACCAAGCCTTAATCCTCTTGAATTTTCAATAAACCCTGATAATGATTATGTTTTACAATTTTTATACAGATCTTTAATAAGATATGATATAAAAACCAAGAAAATGGAATGAGATTTAGCAAATTGTGATTTATGAAAGAATTTTTCAAAAATTAAATGTTTCGTAAAAACTTGAGCAAAATGGAATGACTGAACACCAATAACTAAAGATGATGTTTTCGGAACTTATGATCTAATAAAAAATACATCAGTTAATAAACCATTAAAAGCAATCCTAGATAATATTGATATAACTGATAAATGAGATTACATTGAATTTAGCTCAAAAAATGCTGATGTACTTCTTCTTGATGCTTTTATTGTTCCTATTGTAAAAAAGGAACAAGTTGAAAAAGTTAAAACCTCATCATGAACAAGTGATGTTGTATTTACATGAAATTGAGCATATGATTTATTGAATAAGGATTTTTCTGAACCAAATATAAAAAAGATAACTTTAACAAAAAGTAATAATCCGGAATTTAAAAATTACATATGAAAAGTTGTTTTCAGATTTTTTTCTGATGAAAACACTCTCTTAAAAAATGAAAACTCATTAAATATTATCTTCCCCGGAAATGATAAGGAATTATTAGTTTCTCCAAGATATAAGAAGTATTCTTTTCTTTTTCCTCAATATATTTGATTATATTTAAATTCTGAAAAAATCAGTAACCTAGATTTAAGAAAAGCTATCTTATTCCAATTGGAAAACGTGAAATATATAGAACTTGATGAGAAAAAATGAAAGATAATAAATAATCCTTACTTATGAAGTGAGAAAATAACTCCAGAAATAACAAATAAAAATCTGTCATCTGTTTTTAATTCTTTAGGTTATTATAAAAAAGATATCTTAATTTGAGAAGTTAACAAAAAATATGAAGAAATGTTGAAGCCTAAAAGCTGAGCTTCAGAAATTCCATCAAATATTTTCATAAAGACCCCAAGTACAAAAAAAATATATTTCTACAATGGAAACCCTGAGATTCTTATTTCATGAAATGTTCCAAACTGAATTGGGTGAGTATATGTAAATGATTTTAAGCTTAAGTCGTTTATTCCTTGAAATACTAAATTTTATTTCAGGGCAAATAGCGAGTTCAAGACTTTGAATGAATGAGTAAATTATTACACTCTTTATTTTGAGTTAAACGGTAAAAAAATTAAAAAAGAGGTTTTAACAGTCTATTACTTTAAAGATATTAAAGAATTAGAGAAAAAACAAAAGGAAATAACCGAAAACCTTCAAAAAAATAAACCATTGAGCACTGAAGAAATAAATAAAATCAAGCTTGATAAGGAAAGTGAAATAAAGAAAATTCAAGCTTTAGATAACACTTACTACTATGATAAGAGCTATAATAAATTTTCTTTGAGTTTTGATTATATAAATGAATGAAATTATACACCATACTTAACTAAGAAGATCACGGGTGAATTAAATTTCCTTTGAATCGATGTAAAAGCAAAAGAAATAAATCAAAAAGATATGCAAAATATCGTTAAATGACAAAAAGATTACGATATGCTTTTAGTTTGAGTTAACCATTGATTATTTGATTATAATATCTTTTCATTCTTTTATTCTGGACAAGCAAAAGTCGGTTTTAATTTCTCAAAAATAAAAGATATTTCTCTGGATATGCTGCTTGAAAAATTGAAGTCAAGTCAACTTGAGGATGAGAAATTGGCTCAAATAAAAAAAGAAACCTTTGATCTGTTAAAAAGAAATGCAATAGTTAAGACTTTTTACAGTCCATATTCATTCTTTTACATAGATAAAAATATCAAAGATATCGTAAATGTTTCAACACTTCCTTATAGATATTATTCATATGATATCATTAAGAATGCTTATATTAAGGAAGATCGTTTAATTGATTTCAACAAGAAAAGCTTTTCTGGGTTTATTAGCTGGTTTGAAAAATCATTTTAAATATGAAATCAAATATTATAGTTCCATCATGGGATCTTGTCACAAAAGCCAGTGTTATAAAAAAATTTAATTTTATACCGTCTTTTTTATCAACTATATATTTAAGTTTTGTCGTCTTATATCAACTTGCCTT
>CAYWJC010000283.1:0-2059 GCA_964458505.1 uncultured Candidatus Peribacteria bacterium
GTAAAAGCCCTTACAACAAAATGATTATAGTTTCATTTAACAAATGAATTTAATGTTGAGTTTGCGTATGATTTATCAGCCATAAAAGCTATAACATTGCCTCATTCAATATCTGAAGAGAGCTCAAATGATTTTTTAAACTGATTTTTTGTTACAGAATATGAATATTCCTTTTGACTTAATGGATCAATCGGTTTTTTGTTAAGATTTCATATCGATTGAACTAATCAATCTCAAACAGTTCATTGTGACCAAATAACTGATCAACTAAAATTAACATCAGTTAAGACTCAATTTGGTTCCGGATAATTTCAATTTTTCCACAAGTAAGTTTCCAGTCCTTTCTGCAATTTACTCAGATCCTCAACCCTTATACTATCTCTAGCATTTCCATTGTAAGTACTAAAGGATAAGAAAGATATAACTCAAAGGATAGCAATAACCGTAATCACCACTATAAGCTCTACAAGAGTGAATCAAATATTTCTTCCTAATAACTTTTTTAAAAACATTTTAAATAATTAAGTTATTGATCTAAAGAACCATCTGGATTAAGTCTAGCAAAATTAGTCTTTGATGTATTTCAATTTACACTAGAAAATTTTCATCAAATTAATATTTTTCAATCTTTTTGAATTTGGATCGAATAAACTCCTCCTGAAGTAGCATTACCTAAGTTCAATTAAATTCTCATCATAAGTAGTTTACAAAAATATTTTTTCATATATCTTTTTGTTGAGTTCAAGTTGAACTAAATATAGAAGAATAATTTGATTCTGAACTCAATGAAGAAAAGGAAGTCTTTATTCATTCCACAAAAGAATCTGCATTCGATATCGTCAAATCCAATGTTGGTCAACTCCATACAATCTTAGGAGTAAAAGCAATTCATGAGTTGGATTTGTTTTTATATAATATATTTCAAGAAAGTGAAAGAATATCAAAAGTTCATCAAGTGTTATTTATGTTAGATAAAGTTATACTTGGAGAAGTTATTGCGTAAAATAATCATCAAGTAAAGACTCTTGTAATCAAAGAATTATAATTTCATTTTATATTTGAATTAAAATTCGAAGCAGCAAAAGTCTTATCAATGGGAGAAAAGGATAAATTATCTCATTCAATATCTGATGCTAATTCGTAGCTTTTCTTGAATTGATTCCTTGATATTGAATAAGAATATTCTTTTGATGTGATTGGATCTAATGGTTTTTTATTTAAACTTCAGATATTTTGTATAAGATTGTCTCAAACTGTTCATTGAGTCCAAACAATCGCTCAACTATAGGCTACATTTATTCAAGCTCAGCTTGGTTCTGGATAATCTCAATTTTTTAATCTATAATTCTCAAGTCAGCTTTGGATAATTGAGAGATCCTCCAATCTTTGGCTATCCCTGGAATTCATTGTATACTTACTGAATGAAAGAAATCATATCGTTCAAAGAATTGCGATTATTACCATTACAAATACTAATTCCACAATAGTAAATCCAAAAATACTTTTTTGATATTTTAGATTTTTATTAATTTCATTTCAATCTGACATATTAAAGAAAATTAATATTTAATTTTTCATATTTTATACTATTTTCTATAAAATCAAAGTTTTTAAGTTTTTGTATTTAAAAGTCTAACTAAGTTTTTTAATATTTTATTTTGTTTAAAAATTCTCCATTTCAAGCAATAAAAAATAATCCACATTCTCAAAGAATGTGGATTGACTATTCCTTTATCGTGATCGCTAGGTTCTATTTTCAATGGTTCAACAGTATGGTCATACACACAAAAAGAACAAGACCATGAGTAACTTCTTGAGTATGTTAAAAATAGCACTTAGGTCAACTAGAAACTTTTAAAAAAATGAGACAAATGAGCAGCTTTTTATTTAATCTAAGAATACAAGAACTTTAAGATTGACAATTATTTACAAAATAAGTATTAATATTAAAAAATTATCAATATATGGCTTATTTAAGACATATTAAATTGTGCTAAAATTCATTTGCTTTTTTTGAAAATACTATATATTGTAGTATGACAAAGAAAAATTGTCTATA
>CAYWJC010000284.1:0-4365 GCA_964458505.1 uncultured Candidatus Peribacteria bacterium
TGAGCATGTCTTGATGCAAGGCTTGTACTTATTTCAGATAAGCTGTTAAATATAGAAGAACAAAATATTAGAATCCTTAATGAAAGGTATGATTCTAATTTCACAATTGATTATTGTTCATTTATTGATTGATTTGAGACAGAATGAACAAAAATAGAACAATATAAATCAAAAAAAATATTTTCAGAATTCAGTTCTGGAAATCTGTTAACTCAATTTAATAAGGATAGATTGGTTCATTCCACAATTGATTATAATGAGGCGATAAAAGATAAATGAAACGATTTACTCCTTGATTTGATAGAAAAGAAAATTTATGTAAATTGAGAAAAATTAACTTCTAATGAACTTTTATCACAAAGTACTACAATAGAATTATTATCAATTTTGATAGAAAAATCAGGTGAGGATATACCCAATAAAACCCTTTCAAGCTCAAGCTATTCAAAAAATAAAAATGAAATGCTTTGAAAAATCGTAACACCATTAGTTAGATTGATTAAAAACAAACTTTGAAAAGAGTTGCCACTTATTTGTAAATGAAGTTTAAATGATTTTTATATAAAATTGAATTCTTCTGATGTAACTATAAGCTTATTGAAAAAATTAGACTAGCTGGTTTTTTGATATCTTTTATTTTGTCGGCACTTTATTTTTGATGAACATCTTTTTTTCAAGACTGAAAATATTTTCTGAAAATGCTTCTTCAAGATGTATCTTTATGAACTTTTTAAGTTCGGAAGAGTCTATGACCCTTTTTATAATATCTTCTTTTTCAGTTATGAAAAGATTTGAGGCTTTGTATTTTTTTTCAATTGTAAAAAATATTCATTCACTTATTTTTTCGATTATAAAAGGTAGAAAATTTTTGACTTTTTCTTTGGTTTCATGAAGAGTTTTTGAAATATGATCGATTATCTTGTATCAAATAACTTCATTTATCAGATCAATATTGAATCTAAGAATTTTTTTCACTCATAAAGTACGAGCTTTCATTATTTTTTCATTTTGTTTTTTTCTTATTTCAAAAAGTTCAATCAATAATTTTTTGTCTAATGTCTCTTTTTTTAGCTTCATTGGCAAAATTTGAATATTGGTATAAATTTTTTCAAAATCTTCTTTTTCGATATCGGCAATATTCAAAAATTTATATGCAAGACCTGATTTGTTTTTATTTTTTTGAACTTTAGCTTGTAGTAATAATGTATCAGTTATATGTAGTAAGGTTTTTTGATTTAAGCGTTCATTTTGAATATTTTTTATAGAAGAGTTCAAGTAAGAAATTCAAGCACAAGCTCATAGTTTAATGTCAAAATCCTTTATTTTATATGTATTACTTTTCAATTCGGAAAAAACTTTTTTTATAAACTTAATGGATTTGCTTTGGTTAGCGTCAATTAAAACTAAAAACCACTCATCTCAACCAAAATAATTTGAAAGTATATATTTAAAATTCAAATTTGATAATTCTTGTTTCAAGATATTTCAGAATTTCCATATTGATTCTTGTCAGATCTCATGTCAATAGCTTTCATTTATGTTTTTAAGATTGTTTTGATCGAAAATGATTACAGTGATTTCTTTGTGTTTTTTTTCTATAAAGTTATTGAAAATATGACCGAATTCATTATCAAATCATTGTTTTGTGAGCGATTTTGTCTTGATATCAATCTCTTTTTCTATTATCCTGAATTTATCTATATTATTTATGATCATTTCTTCTGTCTCAGCCATATTATCACATAATCAAACAAAATCTCAAAATATATCAATAAGATATTTTGTTAAATATTTCTTAAATTTCGGATTGATATCGCTTGTGCTGATTTTTTGGATCAAATGGGCCTGCTTATCGATAAGATCATCGATATTATTGTTTTTGAGATTTATTTTTTTTATATTTGTCTTCAGATCTTCCAAAAAATTAAAATCTTTCTCAAGAAAGATTTTTTCGTATCATTTTAGCTTATACTCTTCAGATAGTTTACTTAAATAGTATTTTGTTGCAATAAATTGAATTTTTTTGTTATTTTCTGGATCCATTTATTTGAAATTTTAATTTTAAGGAATTTTGCGTAATAATACACACATTTTATATTTTTTGCAAGTTAAAATTTTGTTAAATTAAATAAATAAATAAACTAAATAAGTTATTTTTTCAAAAAGCTTAAAAATATTTTTTTACATGAATCATATGAAATATGTTGTTAGTTGCATTGCATGAGTTGAAGCATTATTAAAGAAGGAAATTGAGAGATTATGATATGAAAAAATTGAAGTTGTAGATAGGATGGTGTCATTTGAGGCTGATTTAAAAGCAATGGCAAGAATAAATTTAGCGTCCAGAGTAGGGAATAAAGTTTATCTTGAACTTGCAAGTGCACAGGTTTATGATTTTGACAATCTTTTCGATTGTCTTAACTGAATCGATTGGAGATTTTATCTTCCGAAAAATTTCCCTTTGATTATAAAGATAAAAACAATCAAATCAGAGCTATCAAGTGTTCCTGCGATACAAAAAATTTCCACAAAAGCTATACTAACGAAACTTACTTGATCAAAATTTGATTTCTACAAGGAAGATAATGAACTGAATCCTATTGAAATATTTATTTTCATAAAAGATGATATCTTAAAGGTTTTATTGAATACGACTGGAGAAGCATTACATAAAAGATGATATAGAGAATGAAGCCATGAAGCTCCAATCAAGGAATCATTGGCAGCATCTCTTGTTCTTTTATCTAATTGGGACTTTAGAAAAAATTTCTACGATTTTTTCTGTTGAAGTTGAACTATTGCTATTGAAGCCGCTTTGATAGCAAAAAATATCGCACCATGACTTTTGGGAAGAAAATTTGCATTCGAGAATTTTTCATGGGTACCTGAATCATATTTGAAAGATGCAAAAAATGAGGCAGAATCAAAAATCATGAAAGATAAAACCTACTCGATAATTGCTTCCGATATTGATGAAGAATCAATAGAAATGGCTTTAATAAATGCAAAAAATGCTTGAGTTGATGATATTATAAAATTCGAAAAAAAATCCCTCAACGCTTATATTTGAGCTAAAAATCTTGAATGAACATTGGTTTCGAATCCTCCTTATGGGTTAAGATTGAATCCACGCGATCTTGATGTGATATATAATGACATATCGGCAATTCTAAAAAACAATAAAGATTTATGAGGATGAATCATTACATCTTATGAATATTTTGATAAAATTATCGATTTGAAATCATGGAAAAAAAGAAAACTATACAATTGAAAGGAACTTTGTTATTTTTATAAAAAAATTTAGCTTTTTAAGATTCGATTAAGATATTTATATAGAATGCATTTGCGCATTAAATAGGAACACTTCAAACGAATAATAATTTTAAAAATTAGTTTGAATTCCTTAAATAAATATTATATCATTTCTTCGCGCGCATTTATTATTTTTTAATTTTTGAATTATGACTCATGAAAGAATACAAAATACAATTATGAGGGAAATTTGAGAAGCGATTGAAGAACTTAATTTAATTGAATATGATGACGTTGAATTAAGAGAATTTGTTTTATCCTAGTTAAACTTTAAAATAAAAAACCAGCTTCCGGAAACTGGTTTTTTATTTTAAAATATATTATTCGATATTCAATGTTTCATATTTGATCTTTTTGTTTCAGATTATCTTTTGGATCATTTTTTCATTTTTGTTCAGATTTGATTTTCAGGATTTTATCTCAAGGAAAATTATCTCGTTAAGATCTCAGCTTGAAAGTCAATCAAAAACAAGGTAATCAACTCATTTTCAAATAAATACCATATCTTTAGGGCTATAATTGAAATTCGGCAAAAAAGGTATGATTTTCTCATATACCTCTCACAAAATTGAAGATTTTGATCTTTTGATAGCATCAAGCTTATATCATTTCACTTCATGATATTTAACTATTTTTCAAATAATGTTTCATATTATGAATCAGATAATGAAAATCAGCATTAAAAAAATTACAAGAAAGGCCTTATTGTTAAATATTTCCAGCAAAGTTTTCATATATTTTTTTGATAATAATAATTTTTTCCTATAATAAGTGAAAATGTTATATCTTCAATAAAAAAATAAATTATGTTAATTTGAATCATGAGTTCTAAGATTGCCTCAGAAAAAATCATAAGTCATTATGAAATGAAAAAATTCGATAATATCGATGATTTAGAAATATACAAAAGTCATAATAAGATACTTGTTGTTTCAGATGAAAGCAATATCGATAAAGATCTGGTATATCTTTACTCGGAATTCAACCCTCAAAATATCTTTTATTTTTGATTATCGGAAACAGTAAGTAGTGAACATATCATATGAGATA
>CAYWJC010000285.1:0-6204 GCA_964458505.1 uncultured Candidatus Peribacteria bacterium
TAAGTAAAATCAAAGAAGTCCGCCCTTTTGACTACATTTCCATACAACATCTTTGAGAAATAATGAACGGAAAAGAAGTCTATTGGCCAGAAACGCAAGATGCACAAGAAAATTATACTTTTATTGAGAAGGATGGTTTTACAAAAGTTTTAGTAGAACTGGATTTAGATGAACAATATAAAGATATGTTTGAGGATATGTGGCCAGAAGCATTAAAAAGGTTAAAGGCATTGTCTGAAAGCTAGAAAGAAAAATTCAGAGGAAAATGTTGATTTATAAAGCTTTTTACCTATAAAAGATTCAAAAAAATAAAGAGAACATAATTATTTTAGATTCTCTTTATTTTTTTGTATCATGGGCTATAAAGTTTACCACAAACAGATTAAATTAAGGTTAGATATGGAGTTTTTATGGTTTAAATTAAGGTCTCGGTTATTATAAGAATTTATGAAGACAGTGCAGACTTGTAGATTAAACCTAACTTCTTAGTGCGTCCACAGGATCCATTTTGGAAGCTTTGAATGCTGGATAATATCAGAAGAATACTCATACAAAAACTGCAAAACCGAAAGCACCAATTCTTCAAATCATACTTGGAATAACTTCAATAAACTGAAAATATTTAATTGTTGGAATTGTAATATCTCAAATAATAATTCATACTAATCATCATCAGATTGACAATATGACTGATTCAAGAAGGAATATATTGAGAATATCTTTTGTTTTGATTCCTATTGCTCTTAGGATTCAAATTTCTTTAGTTCTTTCTGCAACTCAGGCAAACATAACATTCATTATTCATATTCAAGATACAATAAGCACAATTATTGCAACTCAAGTAAGAAGAAGTGTCATAGTATCAGCTGATTCTTGAGCAGCAACAACTTTTGAGCCTTGATCGACTATTCTAAAATCTTCACTTTGAGTTGATTTTAACCTGTGTGATGTTTTTAGAATATCTCATATTTCAGTTATTGCAATGCCTATGCTATCAACATTTTTTGCTAGTGCAATTAATCTTGGACTTCCAGAATCTCCGATTATTGACTCAGCTGTAAAATATGGAATATATATTGAATCGTCATAAGTTATTGGTCAGATTGAACTTCAAGATTTTTTGAAAACTCAGATAATCTCAAGTTTTTTCTTTCAGACATTTATAGTTTGTCAGATGGCAGATTCTGGACTTCCAAAAAAATCAAGTGCTGCTCAATTACCAAGTATTGCTAGTTTTGGTTTTCATGAAACATCTTCTTGGGTAAAATAATTTCATTTCTCTAAAGCTAATTTTGAAATATCCAGAAACTCTCCTCATACTCATAAAATTGTTGTTGAAGCAGTTGTTAAATCACTTGTCGAAAGCATTTTCCCTTGAAGAATTGCTGTTACAGACTCTAGATTGGTTGCTTCGTTTTTTAATATTAATACATCTTCTTCATTCAATTTTGTTTTTTGAGTTGGAGAAGTCATAGGATTAATAAGAATTGATGTTACTGCAAGATTAGCATATTGATCTTCAATCTTCTTTTGAGCCCCAAGTCAAATTGCAATTACTAGGACTATAGTTGCAACTCATATGATTACTCAAAGAGAGCTAAGAAAAGTTCTTAACTTGTTGTTGTATAAAGATTTAATAGCCATTTTTAATATCTGCATATTTTCTAGTTTTTTATAAATGTTCGCCTAAGCTATAATTGCAGTCCTCTACTTTTCAATCTTTTAAAAAAATTATTCTGTCTGCATATTTTGCAACTAACGGAGTATGCGTAACCATTACTATGGTTTTTCAATCATTTTTTAATTCCATTATAATTTTCATCACTTCAACGGACGTTTCAGAATCAAGAGCTCAAGTTGGTTCATCAGCAAGAAGGATTTCTGGGTCATTCATTAAGCTTCTGGCTATACTAACCCTTTGTTGTTGTCATCAGGATAATTCTCAAGGTCTGTTTATTAATTTATCGCCAAGTCATACTTTTTCCAGGATTAGTCTAGCCTTATTCTCTTTTTCTAGATTATTCATATTAAGATAAAGAGATGGTAACATTACATTTTCCAAAGCAGTTAATTTAGGAATAAGATGAAATTGTTGGAATATGAATCACATTTTACGATTCCTAATATAACTTAACATGTCATCATCTTTTAAATGTGAAATATCTTCATTCTCAAAAAAATATTGTCAAGATGAGACTCAATGTAGACATCATATAATATTTAGTAGAGTTGATTTTCCACTACCCGATTCTCACATAAGTACTACGAATTCTTTTTTGAATATTTTCAGATCAATTCATTTAAGAACTGGTATCTCTTCTTTATTGGTGAGGAAATATGATTTCTTCACATTTTCTAATTTAATAAGTGGTTTTTCCATTTTTTGTTTTCTGTTTAGTAAATGATTTTATCTCATTTTGATAATCCGCTAATCACTTCAACCATTTTAGAATCGGTAAATCAAGTTATAACTTGTTTATATTCTCAACTTGCAAGCATTACTGAAGGTTTTTTATTAATTGTCTTCACTGATTGTACTGGTATCAGTAGAGCACTCTTAATTTCTTTAGTTATGAATTCACTGGTTGCTGTCATTCCTTCTTTAATTTTTTCATCATCAGAAGAAAAAACAATCTGTGTCTTGTAACTTACTACGGAGTTAGGATCTATGTCTGCCTTTTCACTTACATATATAACTTCTCAAGGAATATTAAGTCCTTCGATTGCATCAAAAGTTATATATACCTTTTGTCAGTTTTTCACTTTTACAATATCTTCTTCTGCAACTTGAGATTCAACAAAAAAAGTTTTATTATTTATTATTGTCACAAAAGCTTCCTTTAATGAACTGGTGGTTTCTCAAATACTTCAGGCAATTTTTGCAATTTTTCAATCTATAGGACTTTTAAGAAAAGAATCTTCCTTTTTCTTTTCTGCTTCTTCGAGATTCTTCTTCGCACTTACTATTGCCATATATAAAGGCTCAAGCTCTAAAGAATCAGCTCATTTTTTACTTTCAAGTGTGCTTTTTGATATTTCAATTTGGGATTTCTCTTTTATTAGTGAAGTATCTTTTTTTATTTTTGAATTATCTTGTGCTATTTTTGCTTGCTCTACTTTTTGATTAGCAAGATTAATCAATACTTCATTTTCTAGAATGGTTTTTTGTAGAATTGATTCAGAGATTTTAAGTTTTTGAGTTAGACTAGTTATTTGATCTCTAGCGGTATTAATTTTGAATTCCATGCTGGTTTTAGCTTCCTGGGTAACTTGAAGTATTATCGCAAATGAAGAGGTGTCATTTTTCAATCCAGATAGCGCATTCTCAAAATCTGTCTGAAAAGAATCAAGTGTACTTTGAGTAAAACCAGATGAAGCAATAGAATTTTTTAAAGTTTCAATTGTGTAATTAAGAGCCTTGTTTGTAAGTGAACTTACATTTTTTAATCTTAGAGAAAATTCCTCAAGTTTTGTAAAATCTGAATCTTGTCTGAAAGCTTTCCAATCAGTATAAAATTTATCGAATTCACTCTTTGCTTCCCCATAGCTATTTTCCGCTTGTGCTTTACTAGATGAATTTTTTGCTCAAAGGTAAATCTCATAGCTATCATTTATAGTTCTATTAGAATCACTAATTCAAAGCAGGCTATCAATATCAAAGAGGTTTTTCTCGATTATCGTAATAAGTTGTCATGCCTCCATCAATAGTTTGTTTTCAGAATTCTTATATTTTTCCTCTTCTTGCAAAGTAATTAATTTTAGGTTATTTTCAGAAGTGGTTAAATCAAACTTGGCTGTATCTAGATTATTCTTTGAATTAAGCTCATTTATTTCTGCTTGTTTTTTGGCATTATCAAGATTTTCTCAAGAAATCCTAAGATTATCTTCGGCAATCCTTATATCCATATCTGCTTGAGAAAGAGTTGAATCATAGGAAGCTTGACTTGACTCCAATTGTTTCTCTCAGATATTAATATCGTCAAGAGTTCATCATCTTTTTTTGAGATTATAGTTAGCTTCGGCAATTTGAAGTGCAATTTTAGCCTTATCTATTGCAAGGACTAGGTATTCTGTGTCAATGGAAGCTATTATTTCTCATTTTTTTACTTCATCTCATTCTTTTTTTAGAATTGTTTTGATTATTCAAGGATTTGCAAAATCAAGATTAAGTTCATCTTTAAGGGTAACCTTTCAATCTGATTCAATTGAATTTTTAAGATTTCAGCTACTTACTGTATATGTTTTCTTTTCTTGGATTGTAGCATTCTCTTTATTTCAAAAGAAATAGCCATAACTTCAATATCAAATTCAAGATAATATAATGACAATTACTAATTTTGTGATCCAATTCTTAGAGGTGCTTTTTTTTACTTCGTTTACTAGAGACATTGTTACAATTTTAAAGATAAATTAATTGATTTTAGGTTATAGCTATTGTGTGAAGGCTATTTTTACAAATTCAGAGATTTTATTATCTTTTGCTTCTGGAGATAACCAGATTGAAAGGTATTGACCATTCTTGATGTCTGCAAGACTAGCCTCTGCATTTTGAGCATCTGGTCATTGGGCAGTTTTTTTAACCATAGGTATTCCAACTGGAATTGTAACTCTCACTTCTCACAGAATTGCAGAATTAATTTGTTCTTTCAAAGCCATTCTGGCAGCCTCATCCATTGCCATCATATATTTTTTCTTATCTGTGGGAGTCATATTAAAAGTTGGATCTTTTGAAGTATCTACTTGAAGAATTGTTACTTCATTTCATTCTATGGATGTGATTTTTCAATATATATCAACCTTTCTTTCAGGCTGAATAGATGTTGATGTTGAGTTAGTATCCGTAGTGGTATTAGTTTCTGTTGTTCCACATGAAGCCAATAGCAATGTTGCAATAATAATTGTGGGAATAAGTATTTTTTTCATAAAAGTTTAATTAAAATATAAAGAAGTATTTACTTTCTGATTATTAATACGGAAACAGATTTAAATTTTATTCAAAAAAATATTTTATCTTACAAAACCAAATTAAAAAAATAACCTAGGATATAAATATCTTGATACCTATTATATATGAAGAAACTAAACGCTTCTCAAGGAAAAGAGTTTAAGATCTAAATTTTACTTTAAATAAGGCTCGCAAGTGGTATGTAAAAACTGGTTCGCAGTAGCATGATGTACCAGAGAATAAAGGGATACTGAGTAAAAAAAGATGAAAAAAGCAAGAATGTTGATATGGAAAACTTTTTGTTCATAAAATATTAAAAAACAAAAGCTTTATTTATAATTGAACAATTTCAGTGCGAGTGAGCTATAATATTTATTGTAAAGGATGTACTGATTATAAAAATAACTTTTTAAAATTAATATATGGAATATACTAGGACAGTAGTATTGTTATGTTTATATAAATTAAAGCTTATTATTCAAATATATATTTATTTAGCTAATATGTTAAAAAGAGAGAAAGAAATTTCAATAGACTTAGAAAAGTCCATTTTGACCGATAGGAAAAACTCCGAACCGATGTATTGAGCAACAATAATATTAGGCTATCCTATGCCTTCTATAATTTTAGATAAAATAGAAGAAGTCCAAAAAATTATATCAAATGTTTTGTCCGAAAAATTCGTATCACATTTGTTAGATAAAATACATCTTACAGTTATTTCTATAATTAGAAGTCAAAAAGACATTGGCTGATTTAATGAATTATGGAATAACTTAAATAAAGAAGACTTACTATTAGATAAAATTTCACAAATTTGTTCAAATATTGAAATTTTTAAATTTAAATTCAAGGAGGTATTTTTATCTGAAGATTGAAATATTGTTTTAAAAGTTGAAAATATTGACGATAATTTAAATAATCTTAGATTGAATTTCTCAAACATTTTTCACAGTAAATATATACCAAATAAATACTGATTTATAGTTATAGGTAAAATAATTACTATAAAACAGTTAGACTCAAATTTACTAAGTCTATTAAAGTCCAAATTTAAAGAAATCAAAATAGCAAACGAAGAGATTTTTAGTTTAAGCTCGATAAGTATCGTAAAATATTCACAGAGAAATCTATTGAATTGAGAAATATTACGAAAAATAAACATTGGTTAATATAATTTATTTAATATTAAATTTATACTAATAAAAAAATTATATACCTTTACAATAATAAAAATATTCATATATTTATTATTAATA
>CAYWJC010000286.1:0-2386 GCA_964458505.1 uncultured Candidatus Peribacteria bacterium
TAAAAAAAATATCTCAAAATTCAATTCAAATTTATCATTTTGACGTTTCGGTTTGATTTTTTTTAATAATAAATATTATATTTTAAATTTATTAAAACAAATGAAAATAAAATGAAAAGTTGAAATACATTGATTCAATGATACCTTTGATTTGAAGAATATAAGTTTTTTAAATTAAATTATGAACCAAAAAAATAATCAATTAATGTCTGACATTCAGTCAAGTTCTGAAAGTTGTATAAATGTGAATATTAACGGGGATATTTTCGATATTTATATAAGCGAAATTGCATATGCTCAAATTTTGTCTCTCAAATTACAAAAGGTAGAAGGTATAATTGAGCTTGAACTACCAGATGGTAATATAGTAAACGTAAATGCAAAAGATATCACTTTAATAGGAAGAAAGATTAGTTATATTGAATCATATGGATCGACTTTAAATAAGGATATATGAGAAAAAAGACATAGGCTTATTTATAAATTATGAAGTGTTGATTATATTGTAGTTTTATTAAAACAACAATATGAAGATATTATGGATTGAAAAATTTTAACTATTGCAACCGATTCTTTCTGTAATATAACTCTAGATAAAAAATTAATATCTTTTTTAAATTAAAATCATAGATGCTGACTTTAAAATGAAGCAAAATAAAGCTTTTATCAGAGTGAGAAAAGTTAGATATAGTAGAGATATTAATGAAAAACAGATGAATCTGATCAAATCTTCAATCATTTTTCAATCCGGATTTTTCAGATTTAAATGATCCTTTTTCACTTGATTGAATCAAAGAAGCAACTTTGAGAATAATTCAAGCAAAAGAAAAAGGGGAGAGGGTTGTTATTTTTTGAGATTATGATGTTGATTGAGTTAGCTCAACAGCAATGCTTGTGAGATTTTTTACAGAAATATGAATAGAGGTTTCTTATAGACTTCCCCATAGGATTAACGACTGATATTGATTAAAAAAACATTTTATCGATGATATCCTTGAAAAGAATGTAAAATTACTTATTACCGTAGATTGCGGAACGAGAGATATTGAAGCTACTCATTATGCGACTTCAAAATGAATAGATGTTATTATTACTGATCATCATACAGTTCCCGAAATTATTCCTACTAATCTTATAGCCTTGGTAAATCCAAAATTGAAAGATTCCAATTATGAAAATAAAAATCTTTCATGATCTGGAGTTGCATTCAAACTTCTACATGCTGTTAGTTTAAATATATTTTGAGAACATTGAACAAATAAAATTTTAAAAAAATATATAGATTTTGCAATGTTATGAACAATTGCTGACTGTATGCCGCTTACTTGAGAAAATAGAACAATCGCATATTTATGATTGAAACAACTCAAATATTCACAATCACATTGATTAAAGAGACTTATTGAATGATCTGATCCAGAAAATCTTGATAGTGATATAATCTGATTTAAAGTCTGACCAAGACTTAATGCAGCCTGAAGAATGGATACACCTTACAAGGCATTGAAAGTTTTGCTTGCATGAGAAAAAAATCTTGATGAAGCAATGGAAGAAATAGAGAATTTAAACAATAAAAGAAAGCTTTCGACTGAAAAATTCATAAAAAAAGCTTTTGAATTTATTGATTCGGATAAAAATGTGATTTTTTTCGATTCAACTGAAATTGAACATTGAATAATTTGACTTATCGCTTGAAGGCTATGTGAAGCTTATAATAAAGTAGCAATTGTTTTAAAGGATGAGTGAGATAGATTGGTTGCAAGCTGTAGAAGTCCTGAACATATAAGTATAATAAAATCATTGGAAGAATTTAAAGAAATGTTTTTATTTTTCTGATGACATGATGGTGCGGCTTGATTTACCATCTTAAAGGAAAATTTTGAAAAATTCAAAGAAGAAATAGAAAAAAGTCTTGAACATTTATATTGCGAAAATGTTATCCCAAAATACATTGAAGTAGACGCTTATATTAATTTATCCCAAATTGATTTTGAATTGATAAACAAAATTGAACAGATTAGACCATTTTGATATTGAAATCCAAAGCCATTATTTTTGCTGAAAGATTTTGATTGAAGTTGCGTGGATTACTTATGAAAAGATCAGAAACATCTGAAATTTTCAACTCCTTTTAAAAATATTTCAATCAAAGCTTTTTGATTCTGAGAACATTTTGAAAAAATAAAGAATAAATGAATTATTTCGCTTGTAGTAGAGCTTGAAAGGAATGTTTGGAACTGAATTGAATCTATAAGCTTAAATACTAAAGATATAATTTTGTAAAAAATATAAAAAAATTTTGACATTAAAAAAAGTTTTTATACAATACGCTCACTTATTAAAGAAATCAACTTTAATAATTTGCGGGTGTAGCTCAATTGGCTAG
>CAYWJC010000287.1:0-3586 GCA_964458505.1 uncultured Candidatus Peribacteria bacterium
TATAATCCCAAGCTCCCGATCAAGACGGGGTCTTAGGGGGAGAAATCATTATAAGTATAACGAAACAAACCTTAATAAAACGGTTATAGAAACTTTTTCTCCCCCTAAAACTTTTGCTACCTTTTGGTTACAAAAGTAGGGAAGTGAAGCTGATAGAAAAGATTAATAAAAATGGAATTGTTTTAAAAGATCCATTCGACTCCATTATATTCCGCTCAGGATGACGACATTTTAATAAATTTAATTCATGAAAACTCTAAAATTCTATCATCCGCTTCCAGAAATGATTTTATCCTGAAAAAAGGATATCACTTGGAGAATAGAAGATGAAAAAAACATTCAAGTTTGAGATGAACTATCTTTTCTTTCCAGACCAGAATTAGTAGAATTTGCAAAGGCTAAAGTATTAAATGTGAATTGCACAAAATTTTGAGAATTAAAAGAGGAAGATATAGAATGACATGAGAAATTTGAGTCAGAGGAAGAAAAATACAAAAACTATTCAAATTATTATAAGACTGAAATTACACCAAATACAGAATTAAAAGTCATTAAATTTAAACTCATATAAAATGTCAGCCTTGAATAAACTTCTAGAAATACTTGAATTAAACAGAAAACTTGATCCTTTTTATGAAGAAACCGAATCAAAGAAAGTTTTTGATTTGCTTCTTGGTGAAATAGAAGAATGAAGGCAAGAATATGAAAAATGAGATAATGTCGAGCTTGAAAAAGAAATGTGAGATGTGTTCTGGAACCTCTTTCTTCTTATGAACAAGTTGGAAGATGAAGGGAAAATTACCAAAGAAAATGTTTATGAAAAAATACACAATAAAATGCTTGCAAGAAAATCATTTTTACTAGAATGAAGGAAAGTTGACAAAGAAGAAGCCATGAAAATATGGAACGATGCAAAAAGAAGTGAGTGATATGAAGAATCAAGACTTTGGAAGAATTAATTATTGAATTTATTAAATAATTAAATAAAATGATATTAACTTAATTGAAAATAGAATTATGAAAAAAATATTAACAGATAATATGAAATCAATAAAAAAAGATCTATCTAAAATGTTTAAATCAAAAAAAAATAAAGAACTTTTAGAAAGATTAGCAAAAAAATAATATGGAAATAAATTATCTTAATATTGAAGAAGTTATTTTTATACATAATGAAATATTGAGATTATCCTGATGATTAGAGTGAACAAAAAATTTATGACAACTTGAATCTGTTTTAGAGCATATAAAAAATAATATCTACTATAAAGATTTTTTTGAAAAAGCTGGACATTTGTTTTTTTGAATAATAAAATTCCATTGTTTTAATGATTGAAATAAAAGAACTGCGATAATCACATTAGATCAGTTTTTTAAAATAAATTGAATTATTATAGAAGATTTTTGGATAAAGATGGAAGATATTGCAATTTGAGTTGCAGAAAATGAGATAAGTAAAATTGAACTACAAAAAATATTCAAATCAATGTTGCTTAGTTTTTGATATAAATTAACTTAAATAATATGAAATTTACTTTAACTTCAATCAAGAAAAAAATTCTTGAAATTGATAATTTGGAACAAGCGATAATCCCCACAAAAGCAGGGGAGATAACAGTCTTATCTTCTCATGTTCCCCTTATTTCTGCTTTAAAGCCGGGAATACTTAAAATAAAATTTGATTGAAAAGAGCAAAAATTTGCCGTTTGAGGGTGAGTTGTTGAGATTGATTGAAAGCATCTTTCGATTTTGGCTGACATGGTAGAGGATTGAGTTTGATTGAATCTAGAAGAAATAAAAGCAAAAAAACTTGAAGCAAAAAAACTAATGGATGAAGCAATTTCTTCTTGAAAAAAGATTGATATGGAAAGATACATTGAACTTGAGCTTGAATATCTTAAAGAATCAGCAAAAGAACAATTAGCCATCAGATAAAAGTAAAAAATCCCGAGAAAGTTCTCGGGATTTTTTTAAATCATGCAATTTAATTATTTATACATCTTAAAGTCATAACTGTTCTCACTTCATCAATCTGATACTATGTTGACAACATCTAAATAATTGGTTCATCAGGTTGAAGTGATGTAATAACTCCAATATTCATCTTGTCATTTAATATTTATTCAAGAAAAACTTAGACTGGAATCATAGGATCAAGTGTAACATCAATTATTATCAATTCAGAAATTAATGCTTCAGGTTATTCAAATTGTACTATTGAAATAGTTATATCATATAGATTTCATACACTCCTTTGTATTCCAAAAAATCAAAGACATGTCTGCCTGTTTATTAAGATTGTTTACCTGAAGGGAATTATTATTCGTAAGCTTTAGAATTCAAAAAACTGTAAGTCACAAAATCAATGTAGCCATAAGCACTTCAATTATTGTGAATCCAGATTTATTATTTAACATAAATTGTCTTGATTATCATTTCAGCTATTTTTTCTCAGTTTCAAGAATTTTCTATAACGACGGAATTATTTCAAAGCTGCAGATAAGTTTTATTATCTTTTTTATATCTTCCATAATTGCTTGATAACATCAGTTCATCCAATATTTTATCCTTGTAGAAATATACCTTAACCTGAGAGCTTTCAAAATCAATAACTCAGGTTCATGAATTTATTCAGACAGTATGATTTGCTCAATCTTTTGCTCAAAATCAAGAGTAATAAGAATTATTCGGAACACTGAATCAATAATTGAAATTAGAATTGAAGTAATTCAAGACCTTTTCTCAATCTATACTTCATGATTGACCCAACGTTCAACTCAAGCTTGATCAAGTCAAAACATCATTTAAACCTCATGATAAAGTTCAGCTTGTACATCATCAGATTAAACCACAATCATCTCATCAGATATCTTTCTCATCTTTATTTTGTCATTCATTTAAAATACCGCTTGATTCATTATTTTCGTCAGTCTTACAAAGTCATTCATATTTAACTTTTACATTATTCTGTTTTTCTGCAATACATGAATTTGAATAAGTATTGTTATCTTCTCAGCAGACGGGATTATATTCTTCTGTACAAACAGTTCATCCATCTTTATTTTGTGCATTAGAAGGAACTTGAGATTCAGTTTTGTTCTCTTTTAGATTATTGAGATTATATTCTCTATAAGCAAAAAATCATGCTAAAGCTAGGAATATAACCACAAATACAACTACATTTTTATTATTTTTCATAGCATTTTTTTTAATTTTTAAATACTTTAATTTTAATCTTTTTTGGTATTAATCAATTAAATTTTAAAAAACTCTTAAAAACAGATTTTAAAAAAGATATTCTAAATTTTATAAGTGTATAAATTTGACAAAAAAATTTATTTAATATAGTATTGTCTTGCATGTAAATGCGGCTGCAGCAAAGATTTGCGCAGTAATTTGTTTAAAGGAGTGGACACATGGCAAATGGCAAGACGAGAGAGTTGCTTCACGAAGGTGAGTCGGACGATGTAAATTTCGAACAAACGACCAAAAGGTCGCCTAAAGTGAAAAAAACGAAGTCAAAGCCTGACGGACTCCGTCGGCATGTAGTCAAGTAACAAAAAAAAAGGGAGCCCCCCCGGGGGGG